>CAMXTM010000235.1 GCA_947246775.1 uncultured Clostridium sp.
GTTTAGTGCTGTAAACAAGTCCATAATTTCGATAGAAGAAGCAGTATCTAAGTTTCCTGTTGGTTCGTCAGCCAGTATAATAGGGGGGTCATTGGCAAGCGCCCTTGCAATTGCCACTCTTTGTCTTTGTCCTCCAGAAAGTTCTTGAGGCATATGATTAAGCCTTTTTTCCAATCCGACTTTACACAAAAGTTCTTTTGCTCTTTGATGTCTTTTTCTTGTGCCAACTTTGCCGTATATCATAGGCAATTCTACATTTTTCATGGCAGAAGTTCTTGGTATCAGATGAAAAGACTGGAATACAAAACCAATTTTTTTATTTCTGACTGCTGATAATTTGTTTTCGGAAAGTTTTCCAACTTCTGTACCGTCTAAAAAGTAATGACCACCTGTGGGTCTGTCCAAACAGCCTAATATATTCATTAGTGTAGATTTTCCTGAACCAGACTGTCCCATAATAGCAACATATTCTCCCTGTTCAATAGACAAATTGATTTTTTTGAGTGCGTGTACTTGTACTGCTCCTGTGTCGTATATTTTGTCTAAATCTTGTATTTTGATAATTTCATTCATGTCACACACCTGCCTATTCTACGTTGTCTATTTCGGCATTGTCTGTTTCTGTTTCATCTGAGTTGTTATTTTCTGTGTTATCTTCTGTATCATTACTGTCTGATTGTTCTGTATCATCTGTATTTTCAACATCATCATTTTTATCTTTTTCCATTTGTTGCATTTGCATTTCTGGAGTTGTAATAAGAGTGCCTTCTGTTAAATCAGGAGTTGGAGAAATAACAAGATTATCACCCTCATTAAGCAAATCACTAAATACTTCTACATTGATGTCGCTTTCTACGCCAGTTGTTACTTCTATGATTTCTATTTGATTTTGTTCATTTACTTTTAGTACAGAAGTTGTACCATCTTCATTTTCTTGGAGACATTCTAGTGGTACGATAAGAGTATCTTGACTTTGTGCAATCAAGATTTCTGCTTTGGCATTGATGCCTGCAATGAGTCCTTTTGCATCACCTGTAATACGTACTGTGGTGGGGATAACTCTTTCTGTAGAGCCTGATTTTTCTTCACCAGTAGGGGAAATTCTGTCTACAACACCCTCTACAGCTTCACCTTTTAATATATCTGCTGTAATGGTAACAGGCTGTCCTATTTCAATCCTACCAATATCGTATTCGCTGATTAAAATATCCATTTCTAATTGGTCAATATTTTCTACAACAAACATTGGTTTGTCATCATCAGTATCGTCTGCAAATCGACCTATTTTGATATTTACTCTTGTAATAGTACCATCAATAGGGCTTGTAATTTCACATTCCTCTAAATCTTTTCTTTTGTTGTTAAGCTCTGTTTGAAGCATAGCAATACTTTTGGCACGAGAGCCAGCAGAATTGTCAGCAGAATTTTCTATTGCTTTTAAATCTGCTGTTGTTGCAATTACTTTACCATTTTCTACTGTATAACTGTCTACTGCTTGCTGAGCAGTATCATATGTATTTTGAATTTCTTTTAAAGATTCTTCTGTTTCTATGCCAGCATCTACGAGTGTTTTGATGTTATCATATTTTCTTTTGATTTCATCTCTATCTAAAACTGCTTTTTCATATGCTGTTTGTTGGTCTTTTAACTTGTCTTCAAGTTGTGCTTTTGCCAGTTCTACATTTTGGGCGCTGCGAGAACTTGCCTCACTGTTTTCTACCTTTGCCAGTGCAAGTTGGTCTTCTGCTCTTTTAATTTCTTGCTTTAGTGTGTCAGAATCTAATACAGCGAGAACTTGACCTCTTTTTACTCTGTCGCCCTCTTTTACATTGAGTTGTAATACTTCATAGTGTAATCTTGATACGATTTCTGCACTTTCAGTACCCTCTAATGGCGCTCTTAGGGAAATACTTTCTTTGATTTCTCCTCTTTCAACAGGTGCTGTTGTTACCATGACTCCAGGGTCAACAACAGGCGTTTGCTTTTTTTTATAGACTACTGCTCCTGCAATTAAGGCAATGATGATGATAATTGCTATGCCTTTTTTATGTGATGCTATTTTTTCTTTCATGTTACTTGTCCTCACTTTCCTAGTACGTTTATCATGTTTTGATTAATACGATATAATATAGTAAATTACTTCAAAAAATATTATAATATTATAAAAAAGAATTTTAATATAAAAAATATGTTTTTGAAGAATGTATTATTATGTTGCCATTATATAATAAAAATCTTAATTTTTTAAATATAAAAATCTTACATTTTATAAAATATTGTGTTAATTTGATGTCTATTGTAAAATAGTAGAATGTAATAAAATTAGTCAAATTTATAATAGAAAAGGAGTCATGGATATGAAGAAAATAGCATTTATTGGTGTTGGCATTATGGGAAAATCTATGGTAAGAAATTTAATGAAGTCAGGGTATGAGTTGCATATTTTTGCAAGAACAAAATCAAAAGTAGACGATGTAATACAAGAGGGAGCAATTTTCCATAAAACAATAAGAGATTGTGTACAAAATTGTGAAGTAGTTATTACAATGGTTGGATTTCCAAAAGATGTAGAGGAAGTTTATTTTGCGCCTCAAAATATTATAGATAGTGCAAAAAGGGGTAGCTATATCATTGATATGACAACAACTAGCCCAAGCTTGGCAGAAAAAATCAGTCAAGAGGGAATGAAAAGAGGACTTTATGTACTAGATGCACCTGTAACAGGAGGAGATATTGGCGCAAAAAATGGTACACTGTCTATTTTGGTAGGTGGAAATAAAGAAGATTACGCAAAATGTATTCCAATATTTTCTGCAATGGGTACAAATATCAATTATTTTGGAAAAGCAGGAAATGGACAACATGCTAAAATGGCAAACCAAATTATGCTTGCAGGAGCGTTAGCTGGTGTTTGTGAAGCGTTAAGCTATGCTAAAGTAAAAGATTTAGATTTGACAACACTTTTGGAAGCTGTTTCAACAGGTGCAGCAGGAAGTAAACAGTTAGATTTGTTTGCTCCTAAAATTATGACAGGAGACTATCAGCCTGGTTTTTTTATGAAACATTTTATTAAAGATATGACCATTGCAAAAGAGGAAGCGGAAAGTAGTCATATCGATTTAGAAGTGCTGAAACAAGTTCTTTTAAATTGTAGTGATGTGGAAGTAGCAGGTGGGGGAGAACTTGGTACACAAGCATTAGCAAAACATTATGGTGTTTTTAAGTGATATACTCAATGTCTTTTTGGTATTGTAATCTTCTACTGTCTGATTTTATTGTAAAAATTAAATTCATGTTTTATGAATAAAAATATGTAAAAATATGGTTAATGAATAAAAATAACATGAAATTGTATAAAACAAAAAAGTGGTCTGACTTGCATTTGACTTGCATAATTTTTGACATTTAACGGAAATGGTGTACAAATAGGTAGGTTTTGAATAGAAAAAGAAAATAAAAAAAAGTGCTGTAAACCTTGAAAACATTGGATTTACAGCATTTTTTAGCCACTCGAAACGACAAAAGAATCCCATAAACATATTATAATTTGCTGTAATTTACTATAAGATGGAATTTTTTTGAATAATTAAAAGATATAGCAATATATACTTTTTATATTTTTTTACATTCTGATATGATAAAGACCAAGCAAAGACCAACATTAATTTTGATTTTTTGCTATATCATCAAATATTTTGGCAGCAGATATATCAGCTTCTTGTACTGCATGAACATAACGATTTGTAGTAGTAATATCGGTATGCCCTAAACGACTTGAAACAGTTTTAATATCTGTTCCTGACGATAATAAAAGTGTAGCAGAAGTATGACGAATTGCATGGAACTTCCTATGAGCAATATGATTCTTCTTTAAAAATTTAGAAAACCAATGTGTAGGTGTTGATGGATTCATAGGTAAACCATTCCATTGTGTAAATAACCAATCTTGATAATCTTTTGTGGTATACATATTTATTTTT
>CAMXTM010000236.1 GCA_947246775.1 uncultured Clostridium sp.
AATCTAACTTTTCTGTTTTATCTCTGTCCCTATCTCTATCTCTGTTTCTATCCGCCATATCTTATCACCCTTTCTTATCAAACAAATTTTGATATACTTTTTCAATATTTCTGGCATAGGTCTTTGCTGTAAATTTCTTTAAAAATATTTCTTTCGATTTATTTTGCATATACTGATAGACTTCTTTTTCGTCCATTATCTTTTTTAAATATTTTACCAAATCAGCACTATTTTGACTTTCAAACAAATAACCATTTTCGCCATGTGTAATCACACCAGGATTGCCGCCATAATTACTTACTACCGCAGGAATCCCCAAGCTCATTCCCTCCAAAAGAGCAAGGCTTGTTGCTTCTGTGCCATAGGACACATTGACCTGCAAGTCCAACACGCTCAAAAATGGCTTAACATCGCTAATAAATCCCACAAATACAACCATATCTTCTAAATTTTTTTGTTTTACAAGCTCTTTTAGTTCTTGTTCCATCTCTCCTGTGCCTGCAATCAATATTTTGACTGCTCTTTGCTCTTTTTTGAGCATTTCCGCTGCTTCTATTAAATATTTATGTCCTTTTACAACATTTAATCTTGCTAATATCCCGATGACAAAATCCTTTTCTGTAATGCCATATTTTTGCTTTGTTTGTGCAATTTGTTCTGGTGTTGCTCTTTCCACTTGCTCCACACCATTTAAGATGACTTTAATTTTTTTAGGAGCAATACCACCATCGGTTAAATTTTGTTTTGCTGCTTCCGCTACTGCAATAATATCATCTGCCAAAAATTCATTGGCATATTTATTGACCATTCTTCCCAATCCTTTTTGGATACGTGGGCTGACTGGAAAAACAGAATGTCTTGTATACACAACCTTTTTGCCGCACATTCTGCCGCATATTCTACCTGTAATTGTGCCATGGGTATGCACAACATCAGGGTTTTCTTTTTTGATAATTTTATTTAACTTTTGAATGGCTTTCCAGTCAAAGGACTTATCT
The DNA here is from genome assembly GCA_947246775.1 of uncultured Clostridium sp. Lineage (GTDB taxonomy): Bacteria > Bacillota > Clostridia > Lachnospirales > Anaerotignaceae > Coprocola. The sequence continues at coordinate 999 of CAMXTM010000236.1, forward strand.
GCAATCCCATCTACTTCTATGACTCTGGTTTTTAATTTTTCAATTTCAGGCTTTAAAAGGCTGCCCTTTGGTACAACAACTTTTACTGCAAAATGTTTTCTGTCATAATATTTCAAAAAATTTAAAAGACATCTACCTGCACCGCCTATGTTACTATCACTAATAATATTTAATATTTTAATCACAGGCAATTACACCTCCTTTAATTTCGTCATTTTTGTCAATATCATGCCAAATCCAATACATACCCAAAAAAGCAGCATTACCCTATAGTTATAAAAGGTATAATCTGACATACTTTGCACCATAAACCCTGTTACAGCTGAAATCGACGCAATTAACAACAATTTATTTTCTTTTCTACTCTCTCGAGAGAGTGCGCCACAAGTCATTCGATAATATTGTATTATCAATACCAAAAAGATAATCAGTCCTACAATTCCTGTATCACATACAATTTGCAAAAACAAGTTATGAGAATGAGGAGCGCTAATACTATTGTAAGCATAAAGTGGATACACTTGATTAAATGCTGCTGTGCCTGGCCCAATACCACAAAGCCAGTAATCTTTTAACATAGCAATACTTCCCATCCAAATATAAACTCTATAGCTGGTTGAAGAGTCCGCCATATTGCCTATACTTAAAAATCGGTTGATAATGGTTTCTGGCAAGATAAAGGGCAACATCAATAATACAAGAATACCCAAAAAGATAAATCTTCTATCCCATAACACCAAAAAGACTGCAATCGCTGCCATAATACCAATATAGCACCCTCTGGAATAGGTCAGCACCAAACAAAGCATCATTACGCCTGCACAGCCTGCAAAAAAGATTCTATTAAACCAAGATTTGCTATTGATACAAAAGGCGGCTGCAAAGGGCAATACTATCAAAAAATATTCTCCCAATACATTTGGATTTTCTAATGTGGAATACACACGAAATTGAATGTCATCAAACATATTGACATCATGCCAAACGCCACTGAATTTACTAGGAAACATAAACTGGTAAAATCCATAACAGGAAACCAATACCCCTACACAAATAAAAAAGAACAATATGACATTGAGTTGTTTTTGTGTTTTGACTGAATTTGCAAAAACAATCGAAAATAGTACAAAGCAAACTGTCAATATTCCTCCTAAAAAACTTTCCTGCCTTGTAATAGATGTGAATGTCGCAAACAAATATACAAAGGCATAAAAATAAATATAGCGATTGACCGAAAAATAGTTCATTTTCCGTTTTCTCTCATATAAAAAGGACAAAAACAAAGAACCAAACCCCGCCAATACAAATGCCAATACCAGCATTGTAGGCAAGATTGGCGCAAGCAGTACCGCACAGCTAGACCATATCACTGGCATTTTAAAAATACTATTGGCAAATAGCTTGTTTAAGTGCAGTTTATAAAAAATTTTGCTCAATACTCTACGGATTCCCCAGAATATTCTAAAAAAGATACTATTTCTGACAACTAACTTTTTATCATCTTTTTTTAAAAACCATTGTATAATACAACTACTTTGAAATTGCTTGGAACACCAATTGACAATAGCCCACAATGCGTGCAAAAAATGACTTTCTTCTATCATTTATCAATCTCTCCTTTCTTTTCTAACATTTCTGACATTTCTAACATTTTAATGTTTTATTTTTTTTGCAATTTCAATTACCTGCCTGCTCTCAGGCACAGCAAATAAATAGCAAATTACCATATATACAACAATACCTACAAAAGCAGGCAGCGCTACCACAAGCAAATTTTTTACAATGCCCTCTATTGGCATTTTGAGTAAACTATTTTTACACACTACCGCTATGATTGTCATAATAACAGCAGCGCAAACCATTTTCAACAAATCTTTTAAAATTTCTTTTGAAATTAAGTTTTGATATTCTTTTTGCAATGGCACAAGCAAAAAGATTGCCGAAACAACAGAAGAAATTGCTGAAGCTAAGGCAAGTCCGCCAACGTCCATTTTTTCAAAAAGCAAAAAACAAAATAGTATATTGACTACAATAGATACTAGCCCAGAATAAAATGGCGTTTTTCCGTCTTGTTTGGCATAAAATACCCTACTCAATATATTTTGTACCCCAAATCCTAACATTCCTATTGAAAAGAAAAATAATGCCCTTGCTGTTGTCTGTGTTGCAAAGCTATCAAAATTTCCTCTTTCATACATCAGCCTAACAATCGGCTCACTCAATGCCATAAGTCCCAACATCATTGGTATCAGCAAAAAAAGCATAGAGCGCAAAGTAATACTTATGGTTTCTCCCAAGTCCTTTTGTGCATTGTTGCTTGTTAGCCTTGCCATTTTTGGAAATATGACATTTGCAATCGAAAGTACAAAGACACCTACAATAATGGTATATAAGGTATTGGCATATTCTATTGTGGTAATTGCTGCATCTTCATAGCCCTTAAAATGAATATGGGACGCAAATTTTGTATTGATTACAATGTTAATTGGCTGTATCCATGTGCTTACCATAACAGGCAGCATAAGCAGCATAATTTTTTTCATGCCTTCCTCTTTAAAATGAAAATTAAAGTGATAGCAATAGCCCTTTTTATATAGGGCGGGTATTTGTATGACTGCTTGCATTGCCCAGCCTATCAAAAAAGCAATGCTCAAGCCCTCTATTCCAAATTTATCATTAAAAAATAAATAGTACAATATGATTACTGCATTAGAGACAATGCTCATTGCCGCAGGAATGGTAAACTCCTCTAAAGATTGCAAAATTCCTACAAAAGAAAACGCTACTCCAGTAAAGATTACTGTGGGAAACAATATTCTTAAAAAACCCACACAAATTTGTGCTGTCTGTGCTGACATACCATCTGCAAAAAGCCATGTAATTGGTTCTGCAAAAATCATTCCCAAAACTGTCATAATACAAGTTACAACACCTATCATTGTAATAAAAATATTGGATAGCTGAAATGCCTGCTCTTTT
>CAMXTM010000237.1 GCA_947246775.1 uncultured Clostridium sp.
AAATCATATCACTGATATAGGGCATTAAGGAAGCACTAGCCTTTTTTAATGTATCAAATAGAGTAGTTGATACAGATAAACCATTTTGTATCACTGTTAAAATATTCGTTCCTATTCCCTTAAAAAAAGAAATAAAATCAGTATTTGTAATAGTATTTTGTATAGAACCTGCAATACTACCAATCACTTGTTTCGCATTATTGAATGATGCAACAAATACAGTTTTTACAGCATTAGCTGTTGATATAACACTATCCTTTACAACAGTAAAAATATTTGCTAATGTCTCAATTTTGCTTGTATCTAAACCAGTAATCTCACTGATTGCTTGTTTTGCACCGCCATTACCAAAATGAAATCCTAAAGATGAAGTATCCATACCCATCAATGTCATAAATGCACCTGATACCCGTTTTATATTGGTTAAACCTGCATCCATCTTATCAGTAAAGAGAGAGACTTTTTCAGCTGCACCATTAATTGCAGGTGTAATAAATCCTTCAAAATGTCTTATAAAAGTAATTTTAAAATAATCAGTAGCAGAAGCTAATATATCAAAAGCCATTGACATAGTACCACCTATCGTTTCAGCCATATTATTCAATGCTCCATCTGATTCTTCAAATACTGATACAAGATGTTCCATTTCTGTAGAGCCATCTTCAGCTAATACATCAAAACCATCTAATAATGCTGATAATGTATTTATTTGTGTTTTACCACCTATCATTGCTAAATAATTATCTCTTGCTTTTTCGTCATTACCTAGTGCCTTTATTTTTGTATGTAATTCTTTCAATACTGGAATTGTACCTTTGAATTTTCCTTGTGAATCATAAGCACTTAGACCTAATTCTTTCATTGCCTTTGCACTTTCTCCACCCTGTTTTGTCATGTTAATTAGTAAAGAATTTAAACTATTTCCAGCTTCACTTCCTCTAATTTTTCTATTAGCTAGCACACCCATAAGTGCAGCACTATCTTCTAAAGGCTCTTTTAATCTCTTTAAGGTACCCCCTACGCCTGCAAAAGCTTCCATTGCCTCAGCTGCTGTTTGAGATGATTTATTATTTGCTAATACAACAACATCTAAATATTTTTTGATATTTTTTCCTTCTGAATCCATAGTAATACCCATAGAAGCCATAGAAGATGTTACCAAATCACTTGTAGTTGCAAGGTCTGCTTGTGTTGCTTCTGATAAACGCAACACTGGCATAAGTGCCGCTGTAGACTGATTGACATTCCAGCCTGCAAGCGACATATAACCAAGTGCATCCGCTGCTTCAGCTGCTGTTTTACTGGTTGCTTTTCCTGCATCCATTGCCGCCTTATCTAGCAATGCAAATTCTTTTGTACCCTTTGCAATACCAGCCGTTGCTGCTGTTTGTGCTAAACTTTTTTCATACTCTTTATAAGTATTTACAGAATCACCAATAAAATCCATTATTTTTACAGCTGCAAAAGCACTTCCTATTCCAATAGCAGCTTTTTTTGCAAATCCTTGTAAACTGTTAAATTGTGAACTTACTTTACCAATAGCAGTACCAAAAGAGGGATTTACTTTACCACCAAATAATACTTCAAATAAATAGTTTTTCTTTTTTGCCATCTATTTGTCACCTTTTTCGCTCTTTTACTATATCTTTTACTACAGCATTATAATCTTCTATAAAATCACATAAGGTATGTAATGGCATATTTAAAAAATATTCTACACTACTATGTGTATTCATAGATAATATAATAGCTGTTTTTACGATACTTCGCTTGATTCCTCCGATTCCATTCCTGCTAAAAAACGGATTACTTTATATTTCAATTTAATTACATCACTTGAGGGCAAAGATTGAAAAAATTCAATTGGCTTATTTAAGACAAAGCTGCATAATAGGAAAATATAATTCAAATTATATTCTATTGTTTCATAGTCAACTGGCATTAAATCATATTGTCTTTTTACTGTTTTTTCTACTTCACAAAGTTGTTGTCCTGTAATATCTTCTAATGCAGCTAAATTTAGTTCTGTGTAAGTTTCTCCCTCAAATGTGAAAGGTTTTGATAATTTTAAAATATTTTTTTTCATAATCTAATCGCTCCTTTTTATTTTTTTATGCCTTGCTAGACAAAATTCTATCTACTTCATGGTCAATTCGTTTCTCCAATATTTCCATTGCTCTTTCTTTTGCTTTGAGATTCGTTTCTTCATTTCCTACAATTTGTGCAACCGCTGGTGCAACTACAAGCCAATTTGTTACTGACCGTGCCTTTTTACCTTTTACTCCATCTGGACGACTTAATAGTACCCCTCTTTCAGATTTCTTGCTGCGTACCCAAAAGCTATTGACAATATGTTTTAATTTATTTTTTTTGTACACTCTTGCACCATAATATTGCCTTTCACCAACTCTAAAGTTATTTTTTCTTTTGCCTGATTTTTTACTAACCGTACCCCAGTCATAGTAGACTACCAATTTAGAACGGCTAGTTGTTGAAAGCTGATAACCATTTTTTTTAGCTGTAATTTTCATATTTGCTTTGATATTTTTATTATCTAATATATACTTTTTTTGCGTTTCTCTTATAACTACTGTTTGATATGCAGTTACAGCTCTTTTTAAACTTCGTGCTAATACTAAATAAGTATTTTTTCCTTTTAATTTTCCAAGTCTATCGTCAATATATGCCATAGGTTCACGCATATCAATTTCTAAGTCTGCCATGTTTGTGCCACCTCCAATACAATTTCAGATACACCATCATTGCTATTGACAGAAACTACACGATAAATTTCATCATCAAAATGAAAGACATTGCCCACACTAGGCAATGTCTTCAATTCTTCCATAGAAACATAAAATAAAATGCCATCTATAAAAAGTCCATCTGTATGTTCTTTTTGTGTAGCACTGATTTCTTTTAATGCTTCATTGTCAATTACAACTGGCATATCAGTACCATTTACATTATGTATTTCTGCAAAAATATCCAAGTCAAAAAAAACATCTTTGATATCTTGTTTTAATTGTTCTTTAAATGTCATTATTCCCCTCCAAGCCATTTACAATAGCTGCTTTGATGTCTTCTTTTGTCATTTCCATTGTTAAGCCATCAATGCCTAAACGATTTCCATATTGTATCAATTTTGTTTTATTTGGGATAGAATCCATTTTTTCCACTACTTCTACAATATCTGGTCTTTCTTTTTCTTCGGATTCTTCTTGCGTATTTTCCCTTTCTTGTTGTCCATTTTCTTGTGTTCTATTTTCACTATAAGGCGTATCGTTTGATTTGATTTCTTCTACTATCTCAACCGCTTTTAGTCTCAAAAATTTTTTTAGAAGTTCGTCATCGATTTCCGCATATTCTCCTATTCGCACAAAATGTACTTTTCCCTTTTCCACAAAACATAATTTTTTTAATGCTCTTACTTTTGTTTTCATACTGTTTCACCTGCCTTCGTTACGCCCTCTAATATGTACCAACCATCTACATTTTTAGGAACAGGTACAGGTCTTGAAGTAAGACGATAGTTTTTGGCATTGCCTTCTATAGAACCATAAATAAAAGGGACTAAAGTAGATTGATAGGAACGAAATCCGTTTGTTTCCCCCTCATATTGTGTTACTAAACCATATTCCATAGCACCAATTGTTTTTGGCAAAAGTGCAACTGTACCATTAGGGACAAAGGGACGTGAAATATTATTTTCATAACGATACAATTCAATACCAAGTTCTGATATGACACCTAAAAAGGTTACTGCATCATTGATTACTTTTGGAGTATATGTTGCAAAATTAAAGTTTTTAATATCCATTGCTTTTTGTACTTTAGGGTGATTTTTAAACGTATCTACAACATCACCAGCTAATATTGCAATGCTTGGAGCAAATCCAGCGGATTCAATACAACGCAATCTTGCTCTTGTTAAATCAGCAATTGGGTCACTTTCTTCC
>CAMXTM010000238.1 GCA_947246775.1 uncultured Clostridium sp.
AACGGGGATTTGTTTATATGTTATGTTAGTTGCTGTAATAGGAATGTTTATTTATTCTGTTGTAGGGTTGCCTATAGGGGGAATATTGATATTATTGCAGCATATTGCAATTAGTTTTGGAGGAATTCCTATAGCAATATTTTTAGGGTATTTGCTTTTACAGCAGTTTCATATGAAAGGTGAAATTTATTTGTATTATATGATAGGTAGTTTTGTGATGTTGTTGTTTGAAAATGTGTATATAATAGGGGGAGCATTTTTATTTTTTATATTTCCAGTATTTGCGTTGGGGGTAGATATGCTTTTATTGATGTATCGTTTTGTATACAAATGTAGTATACCTGTAGAATTTGGGCAACAGCATACAAAATTTGACCGTAAAAAAATAAGGGATATTATTAAAAAAGATTTGTAAAAAAGGAAGTGAAAAAATTGTTAATACTTGCAATAGAAAGTTCTTGTGATGAAACAGCAGCAGCAGTTGTAAAAGATGGTAGAGATGTACTTTCTAATGTTATATCATCACAAATTGCGTTACATACAATATATGGAGGTGTTGTACCAGAAATTGCATCAAGGAAACATATAGAAAATATAGATGATGTTATTATGGAAGCAGTAAGAAAAGCAAATGTCACATTGGAAGATGTAGATGCGATTGCTGTAACATATGGACCTGGATTAGTAGGAGCGCTTTTGGTAGGACTTGCCGAAGCAAAAGCACTTGCGTTTGCTCTAAAAAAGCCATTGATAGGGGTACATCATATAGAGGGGCATATTTGTGCTAATTATATAGAAAATAAAGCATTTGAGCCACCATTTATTTCTCTGGTAGTATCTGGAGGACATACCCATATTGTATACGTGCCTGAATATGGAAAATATGAAATATTAGGAAAAACAAGAGATGATGCTGTAGGGGAAGCATATGATAAAGTAGCAAGGGCTATTGGTATGGGTTACCCTGGTGGACCTAAAATAGATGTTGCAGCAAAAAAAGGGAATCCACAAGCAATCGACTTTCCAAGAGTATTTTTAGAAGAAGACAGCTATGATTTTAGTTTTAGTGGTTTAAAATCTGCTGTGTTGAACTATATCAATAAAGCAAAGATGATGGAACAAAAAATTGTTGCAGAAGATGTAGCAGCTAGTTTTCAAGCAGCAGTAATAGATGTTTTGGTAGAAAAGATAATGCGAGCAGCGGAACAAAAAGGAGTACATCGTATTGCATTAGCGGGAGGAGTTGCCTCTAATAGTGCATTAAGGCAAACAATGAAGCAACAATGTGAACAAAAAGGTTATGAATTAAATATACCAGCCCCAATATTGTGTACAGATAATGCAGCAATGATAGCTTGTGCAGGTTATTATGAATATCAGAAAGGGATAAGGCATAGTTTAGATTTGAATGCAAACCCAAGTTTAAAATTAGGGGAAGTGTTATAATATGGCAAAAACAGTATTGGTAACAGGTTCTTCTAGGGGAATTGGAAAAGAAATTGCTCGTCTATTTGGGCAAAAAGGCTATGCTGTAGTATTAAATGGTAGTAAAGATAAAAAAGCACTTGAAGATACAAAAAAAGAATTTTTAGAACAGGGTATCAATTGTATTGCTGTTTTGGCTGATGTTTCTGTATATGAGCAATGCCAAAAATTATTTGATGAAATACAAAAAGTGTATGGTGGAGTAGATATATTGATTAATAATGCAGGTATTGCACATATTGGTTTGTTTTCGGATATGACAGTAGAACAGTGGAAAAAAATATTAGCTGTCAATTTAGAATCTGTTTTTAATTGTACCCATATTGCATTAAAATATATGTTGCATTGTCATAAAGGTAGTATAGTCAATATTTCGTCTATGTGGGGACAGAGAGGAGCGTCCTGTGAGGCAGTATATTCTGCAACAAAAGGTGGCGTAGATGCTTTTACAAAGGCTATGGCGAAAGAATTAGGCTATTCTGGTATAAGAGTCAATGCTGTGAGCTGTGGTGTGATTGATACAGAAATGAATAGCTGTTTGACAGAAGAAGAAAAACAGATGTTGATAGAAGAAATTTCACTTATGAGAATGGGAAAAGCAGAAGAAGTTGCAAAATTGGTACTTTTTTTGGCAGAAGAAAGTGCATCATATATTACAGGACAAGTTATGGTAATAGATGGAGGTATGATGTAATATAGTAATATAGAGATTGGAAGTTTTCCAATCTCTATATTTGCATATGGCAATTAAAAATATTTTTTGAAATACTGTTGTGCCTTTTCATAGGGTATTTGGTATAAGTTAACTATTTGGGTTATTATACTTTTTTCTTCCATTTCTATAGATTTTAAAGTAATAATTAAGTTTTTAATTCCTTCTTCTCGTCCTTGTGCTAGTCCTTCTTGTTTTGCTTCAAATATGCTTTGATTATAGTCTAATACAGCTTTCATTCTGGCAGTATATTCCATTTGTTTCTGCTTATCTTGGCTAATTACTTGTAATTGTTCGTAGGCACTGTTGATATATTCATTTTTATTTGCTAACATATCGAACTCCTCCTTTGTTTCAGCATTAATGAATTTTGCCCAAAGTAGAATATCACTTGCATCTTCTTTTAATTCTTCAGGCAATTTTGGAAGCTCTATGATATGAAATTCCATTTTGTCTGTATAGAGTGTATGGCGATTGTCTTCCCATATATGAAAGCAAGAATAAAATTCTTCATTCTCTTTGAATAATTTAAAATCTAATATACTGACACTGACACACTTTTTAAATATATTGTAATTTTGTGTTGGTTCTATTTGCTCTGTATATATTTTAGAAAGATAAAATAGAGAGCGGTCAGCCCATACATTCAAAGCAGATAGTTGTATTTCAATATCAATTTCAGCATCATCATTCATAAGTATTCTAACATCAAGGATACCTTGTTTTTCATTTTCGTGTATTCTCCTAAGATTTGTATTTAATAGCATTGTTTTTTTAATGTCAGAAGGTTTTAATTTTAGTATTGCGGATAGAAAACCTATACGAGCCTTTTCGTTTGCCATAATCTCTTTGAAAGCAAAATCAATTTTAGGTTTCATTAAAAAATCTTTTGGTTTCATTTTATGATTTCCTCATTTCTTATCGTGTTAATTTTATTATAGCAATTTTTTAAACAGAATACAATGTATAATCAATGTAGAGAATGCCTAAACGAGCATTTTAAAAGAAAATTAAGCTTTTATAATGAAGCTCATAGATGCTTTACTAATCTAAGTTTTTTATTTGTTTAAACTGCACAAAAAGAAATAGGCTATAAAATTACAAAAATACTATATTTATGGGAAAAAGAAAAAATGACGATACAAACATACAAAAAAATAGAGAAAAACAGACTCTTTTTTTGAAAAGAATAGATAAAGTATTACATTTTTTATCAAAAGAATAGTGGAAAAATGTTGAAAAGCAGGTAACATTCACAATAAAATTTGTCAAAAAGTATACTTTTTGAGAATTTCTACCTTACATGAAAAACGATACAAATGTTATAGATTTTCATGCCTTTACTATAACACATTTTATTTAAAATGTCCAAGAAAATTTTTAAAAAATTGAAAAAATCGAAAAAAAGTTATTTTCTCAAAAAGTATACCTTTTGGGACGATTTGACGGTATGGATAGAAATGGATTTTTATAACTAATTAGAGAGGGGGAAAGGTTTTTACATCAACGTTTATATTAAGACAATTTTAAGGAGGAATTCAAGAAATGAAAAGATATCAAGCAGTAGCATTTTTACTGTCAACAGCAATGACAGTAAGCAGTGTAGCACCTGTTTTTGGTGCATCTAACGATGTTTTCGGACATTGGGCAGAGTTTACCATTACAAAATGGCAAAACGAAGGTAGAATTGGTGGTTACGAAGATGGTACATTCCGTCCAGACCAATCTATCACAAGAGCAGAATTTGTACGTTT
>CAMXTM010000239.1 GCA_947246775.1 uncultured Clostridium sp.
TCAATATATTTTTTCTGGTGTACAAAAAATTGCCGAATTAATTCAAAAACAGTATGGATACACTTTAAGCATAGATGAATCATTGTATCTTTTAATCCACTTGAAAAGAATATTAGATGAAGAACAAGAACAAAGAGAAAAAGAGCAAAAATCATAATCAAAATAAACAAAAAAGAGAGAGGGGTATATTATGGATTATGAAAATATTGCAAAGCAAATATTACAACATATTGGTGGGAAAGAAAATGTTGTTACACTCATTCATTGTATGACAAGACTTCGTTTTACTTTAAGAGATGAGTCAATAGCAGATGATGAAGCTATGAAAAAAACAAAAGGTGTTGTAGGTGTTATGAAAAAAGCCGGACAATATCAAATTATTATTGGTAATGATGTTGGTAATGTATACAACGAGTTATGCAAATTAGGGGATTTTGCAAATTCTACTATAAAAAAGCAAACAACATCAGAAAAGAAAAAGGCTATTGTGGTACTTATGGAAATGATATCCAGTGTTATGGCACCTGTTATTCCTGCAATTATGGGTACCGCAATGATACGAATTTTTGTCAATTTACTATGTATGATTGGTATTTTAGATACAAATGGAACAACTTATACTATTCTTAGTATTATGGGGGATAGTGCATTTTTCTTTTTTCCAGTACTAATTGCTATTTCGGCTGCAAAACGTTTTTGTGTAAATTCATATTATGCTGTTACAGTTGCTCTTGTTATGCTGCATCCTCATTTTATTGATATGATAGATACAGCACATAATATTTCAGAAAGTTTATATTTTATGAAATACATTCCTATTTCATATACTTCCTATGCGTATTCCATTATTCCAATTATATTTGCAGTATGGCTTTTAAAATATGTGGAACAACTAGCAGAAAAAGTAATACCAACTATATTAAAAAATCTTTTACAGCCATTTTTTATTTTATTGATAGAAATACTAATTGTATTGTTTGTTTTAGCTCCTTTTGGTTCTATGTTAGAACATATTTTATACAACATCATTAATTTAATACATAGTCAATTTGGTTTTATTGCTGTTGGTATTATTGCAGGAGTATATCCTTTTATTGTAATGGCTGGTGTTCATCATGTGTTTACCCCTATTAAATTAGGCACGATTGCTTCTATGGGATTTGAAAATTTTATTTGTATAGGAGAGTTTTGTGCTAATATAGCACAAGGTGCAGCTACTGCTGCGGTTGCAGTAAAAAGTAGAAATAAAACATTGAAAAAAAATGCTACTACTGCTGCAATATCTGCATTATTTACTGGTATTACTGAGCCAGCACTTTATGGTGTAACACTTCGACTAAAACGTCCTTTAATTGGTGCTTGTATAGGTGCTGCGATTGGTGGTTTATTTGGTGCTTTTTTTCAGCTAAAATGTTTTGCTATCGCCATTCCTGCTATTTTAAGTATTGTACAATATGTAGATACAACAAGACCTATTAGTTTTCTGATTGCAATATTGACGATTACAGTAACTACAATAGCAGCTTTTTTGATTACAATACTGATTGGTTTTGAGGATATTTCAGAAAATGATGTAGAAGAAAATAAAAAAGTAAAAAATTCTTATAATAAAACATTTTTTGTTCCAGCACCAGCAAAAGGAAAAATAATTCCTTTGACAGAAGTAAAAGATGTCACTTTTTCTTCTGAAATACTAGGAAAAGGTGCTGCAATCATACCAGAAGATAACAAAATTGTTGCTCCATTTAATGGAAAAGCAGTAGTTGTATTTGAAACAGGACACGCTATTGCATTACAAAGTGATGAGGGAATAGAGCTTTTAATTCATGTGGGAATTGACACTGTAAATTTAAAAGGAAAATTTTTTCATCCTTGTGTAAAAAATGGAGCAATTATCAAAAAAGGAGATGTTTTATTAAATTTTGACAAAAATGAAATTGAAAAAGAAGGATACGATTTATCTATTCCTATTATTATTACAAATACAGAAAACTATACAGATATTACATTAATAAATCAATTTGAAGATTGTGAATTGCTACAAGATTTTCTTTCTGTTCAATAAAACCTAAATGTTTTTACTTTTTATATAATATTTTTAGATATAGACTGTCATTTATTACAAAAATTTTGTCATAAAAATGTTTAAATCTCCAAAAATAAATTTAGATATAGACAAAAGTATCTGTTTGTGCTATTCTAAATACAGAAATAAATAGTAACCAGTTTGTTATTACGTAAAGGTAAACAAGACTGTTTATAGAACTTCTTTATATATTGAAGTTCTGTGAGCAGTCTTATTTTTTTTCATTAAAAAAATAAAAATGAGGATGTGATAAAATGAAAAAACAAATTATTCCTGAAGACTTTCTTTGGGGAGGAGCAGTTGCTGCACATCAATTAGAAGGGGGGTACAACAAACAAGGAAAAGGAATTTCTATTGCAGATGTTATGACAGCAGGAGCAAATGGCGTGGAGCGTCAAATTACAGATGGTATTTTACCAAATTATAACTATCCAAATCATGAGGCAATAGATTTTTATTCTCATTACAAAGAAGATATTAAATTATTTGCTGAAATGGGATTTAAGTGTTTCAGGACTTCTATTGCATGGACACGAATTTTTCCCAACGGTGATGAAACCGTTCCAAATGAACAAGGACTGCAATTTTATGATGATTTATTCGACGAATTGCTTCATTATGGCATTGAACCTGTTATTACATTAAGTCATTTTGAAATGCCTTATCATTTGGTAAAAGAATATGGTGGATGGAGAAATCGTAAATTGATTGATTTCTTTGTACGATTTGCAAAAACAGTAATGGAACGTTATAAAGACAAAGTAAAATATTGGATGACTTTTAATGAAATCAATAATCAAGGTTCTACCGAACACCTTTGGGCAGCATGGACAAACTCTGGTATATTGTATCGTCCAGAAGAAGATATACAAAGCGTATTACATCAAGCAGTTCATTATGAAATGGTAGCAAGTGCTAAAACAGTAAAATTGGGACATGAAATTAATCCAGATTTTAAAATTGGCTGTATGTTAGCAATGGTTCCATTTTATCCTTTGTCCTGTGCACCAGATGACATGATTGCATCGCAATATACTATGGAACAAAGATTATATTATTATGGTGATATTCATGTATTTGGAAAATATCCAAACTATATAAAGGCTTTTGAAAAAAATCATGGAATGAATTTAGACATCACAGCAGAAGACTTGCAAAGTCTAAAAGAAGGCTGTGTAGACTATATAGGTATTAGTTATTATATGAGTGAAGCAGTAAGTGCTTCTTCTGAAAATGCAAAGCAGAAATTTAATGACCATTGTTATGTTGTAAAAAATCCTTATGTGGAAGCAAGCGAATGGGGTTGGCAAATTGACCCTAAAGGATTACGTTATTCTTTGAATTTGCTTCATCAAAGATACCATTTACCTATATTTATTGTAGAAAACGGTTTAGGTGCTTATGATAAAGTAGAACAAGATGGCATTCACGACCCTTACCGTGTTAACTATCTTCGTCAGCATATTGAGCAAATGAAAGAGGCTATTTTAAAAGATGGCGTTCCAGTAATGGGTTATACACCTTGGGGCTGTATTGATTTAGTGAGTGCTGGTACTGGCGAAATGGAAAAAAGATATGGATTTATATATGTTGATAAAGATAATCAAGGAAATGGTTCTTTAAAAAGAAGTAAAAAGGATTCTTTTTTCTGGTATCAAAAAGTAATACAAACAAATGGAGAAGAAATTTAAGGAGGTAATAGTATGATTATTCGTTTATTTTGTGCAGCAGGTATGTCTACAAGTGTATTAGTTAATAAAATGAAAGAAGCAGCCGTAGAGAAAGGAAAAGATGCAGAAATTGAAGCATTCCCTATTGCAGAAATGGAAATGCGTACAGATGGAATTGATGTTGCTCT
>CAMXTM010000240.1 GCA_947246775.1 uncultured Clostridium sp.
CTCTAATACTAATTCTTTATCATAATTGGCATCATACCATAGTCCTTTTTGCATTTTTTCATTCTCTGTCACTTTGCAATCCTCCTTATAAATACTATTTCTTATTCATACGACTTTTTTTATCTATTTTTAACACATGCGCTAATTTGTTGCCTATCAAAGAGCATACTATAATGCTAGCAAAACCACACAACCTTGACAACAATACTTCTGGTATTCTTACATCTTCAAATTCTACAGAAAACTTACCCTGTTTTACATAATATGTTGTAGCATAAGCATAAATATGGTCGTTTGTCACAATAGAAAAATCATAATCACCCATATCTTTATTCCATGTCATCGTCCAAACTTCTTTCCATTTATCACTATAAAAACTTTTGATATAGGTTGTCACTGCTATATTACCACATTCTCCCTCATAAAACAATGTTATACTATTTTTATAATTTTGTTTGTCTATTACACTACCATTTGTAAAATTATGTCTTTGTTCTATATCCCACAAAAAAGTATTTTCTAACTCCTCCCCTTTTATAGAATAAAAACCACCTTGATTCATATATAATAAAAATATACAAACAATTCCCACAATACAAAGTCCATTTATGATTTTGTTTTTTATATTACTTTTTTCCAAGAATGTCCACCTTCTTTCTTTCCCTATGAATACCAATCATTCTACCTATCGCTGCTGCTGTCACTATCACACCAATACTAAAAAGTCGTATCGCAAGCAATGGTTTTTGTTCTCCTATTGATATTTCATTTTGCTGATAATTGATACGATATTGAAAAATATGGTCATCTACAAAAATACTTACATTTTCTCCTTGCTCAAACTGCAACACAGAGTATTCTTTCCATTGACTAGAATATAGACTTTTTATATAAACTGCAACTACATTTTGTCCCTTTTGATTTTTAAAAAACAATGTTTCACTATTGTTATAAACATATTTATCTACAATTTCCCCTTCCTCAAATCCCTTTTGATAAAGGTTTTGTAAAAAATCACTTTCTATATTTTGCTCTGATACAGTATGAATTGCTGTTCCATTAAAAAAAATCATCACTGCGATGACAACTACTATTAAAAAAAGAATTGTTATAACTCTATTTACTTTTTGACTCATATTCCACCTCCACAAATATTTTAAAGCCTTATTACAAAAATTACAAGTTTTTTCAAATTTAAGACAAAAAAAGAGTCGATTTTTTATTATATCGACTCTTTTTATTACTTATTTTGCATATTCTACTGCTCTAGTTTCTCTTATCAGATTGACTTTAATTTGTCCTGGATATTCTAATTCTTCTTCAATCTTTTTCGCAATATCTCTTGCCAGTAATGTCATATCATCATCACCTACATCATCAGGTAATATCACAATACGCAATTCTCGTCCAGCCTGAATCGCAAAAGATTTTTCAACGCCTTTAAAATTGTCCGCAATTTCTTCCAGTTTTTCAAGCCTTTTAATATAAGATTCTAATGTTTCCCTTCTTGCTCCTGGTCTTGCCGCAGAAATCGCATCTGCTGCTTGTACTAATACTGCAATAATACTTTGTGGCTCTACATCACCATGATGTGCTTCAACTGCATTGATAACTAATGCAGATTCTTTATACTTTTTACAAAGTCCTACACCAATGCTTACATGAGAACCTTCCATTTCATGGTCAACACTTTTTCCTATGTCATGAAGTAATCCAGCCCTTTTTGCTATGTTCGTATCCAATCCAAGCTCTGCTGCCATCAATCCTGTCAAATGTGCTACCTCTACAGAGTGTTTTAACACATTTTGTCCATAACTTGTACGATATTTTAGTTTTCCTAAAAGTCGTATTAACTCTGGGTGAAGTCCATTTACGCCTGTCTCAAATGTCGCTGCTTCTCCCTCATCTCTTATAATTACATCTACTTCTTTTTTTGCTTTCTCAACCATTTCTTCAATACGTGATGGGTGTACACGTCCATCAATAATGAGCTTTTCAAGCGCAATCCTTGCAATTTCTCTCCTAATTGGGTCAAAACCAGACAATATCACCGCTTCTGGTGTATCATCAATAATTAAATCAATGCCTGTCAGTGTTTCCAATGCTCTTATGTTTCTACCCTCACGCCCTATAATTCTGCCTTTCATTTCATCATTTGGCAGTTGTACTACAGAAACAGTAGTTTCTGCTACGTGGTCCACAGCACATTTTTGTATCGCATTTGCCACAATCTCACGAGAACGTCTATCTGCTTCTAATTTCGCTTTACTTTCCATTTCTTTAATCATAATGGTTGCTTCATGCTTTACCTCATTCTCAACACTTGCTATAATATAGCTTTTTGCTTCCTCTGATGTTAAGCCTGAAATTCTTTCTAATTCCTGCAATTCCTTTTGTTGCAACTGTTTTACATTTTCTTTCTGCTTTTCCAAGTCCTCCAGCTTTTTAGACATCTGTTCTTCCTTTTTTTCATAGGACTCTACTTTTCTGTCTAAAGCATCTTCTTTTTGCAATAAACGTCTTTCATTTCTTTGCAATTCATTTCGTCTGTCGCGGGACTCTTTTTCTAGCTCGTTCTTTATACGAATACTTTCTTCTTTTGCTTCCAATAATATCTCTTTCTTTTTCGCTTCTGCATTTCTTGTCGCTTCGTCTACTATCTTATCTGCTCTTTCTTCCGCTACGCCAATTTTTGCTTCTGCGATACGTTTTCTATAATGAAAGCCTATTACAATGCCAAGCAGTATTCCTACAACAATGCCTCCTATAATTGCTATCCAGTCGATGAAAAACACCTCCCCCTATTCTAATATTTTTTTATTTCTATTTTTATCAAAAAAAATGCCATTATTTTTTCTGAAACGCTTTGTTTTTGTGCAAGCTACACCATTTCTATTTTAAAACGTTTCTATATTCATGTCAAGACACAACTTTCAATATATTAAATACATATATCACTACTTTTCATGTCTTACAGAAAACTTTCCATATTCCATACTTTCATTTTCCACACATTCAATTTGTTTGCCAAATTCTGCTTCTAATTCCTTTTTAAAAATATCATTCTCACCACAAAATACGCTTAAAATTTGCTTATTTGCTTCTACAATCACTTTTTGATAGATTGTATTCTCAAAAACAGCTACTACCTGTTGTCTTATTTGTGACACTACAAAATATGCAGATGCTACCCTACCTACTCCATCGCAACATTTACATTTTACTGTCATTGTTTGCTGCAATGATGGTCTTGTTTTTTTTCTTGTAATTTGCAAAAGCCCCAGCTCTGTCATACCCACAACAGTCGTTTTTACATGGTCTTTTTTTACTACTTGTTTCATCGCCTTTACTATCATTTCTTTATATTCTTGCTCTGCCATATCTATAAAATCTACAATGATAATTCCTGACAAATTTCTCAATCGCATCTGTTTTGCTATTTCTTCTACTGCTTCCAAATTCGTCTTTAATATGGTCTTTTCCAGATTTTTTTTCCCTACATACTTCCCCGTATTAACATCAATGACTACACAAGCCTCTGTCTGCTCTATTACAAGAAAGCCACCGCTCTTTAACCAAACTTTTTTATCTAATGCCCGCTGTGACTGCTTTTCTACAAAGTATTGCGCAAACAGTCCTCCTCTTTTTTCTGACAACACTACATTATCATACTCTTTACAAATTCTATCAAACATTTGTCTATCGTTTACTACAATTTCATCTATATGATAAATATCTTTTAATTGTTTTAATGCAATATCTCCATAATCATACAACAATGCTGGCGGTTTTAAATACATTCCTTGTTGTTTTATACTTTCTGCCTTTTTTAACAACATTTCTATTTCTGATTGAAATTCCTTTTCTGTTTTTTCTGCTCCATTCGTTCTGACAATAATACCACAATCTTTTGGCAATATA
>CAMXTM010000241.1 GCA_947246775.1 uncultured Clostridium sp.
CTCTTTTATAGTGAAAAGGGGGCTTGTTTTATTATCAATCTGTAGTTTTTCTTCTAATTAAAACAGGCATAATATTTTTATGAATTAACTCTGTTTGTGGTTGAGGGCGACGTTTTTTTCTTTCATTCATTTGTGTTACTAAAAGCTCCATTGCTTCATATGCGATTTTATCTATTTGCTGCCCAATGGTACTAATTGGCATAATCGCATGAATTGCAATAGGGGAATCGTCAAAACCAATAATACGGTACTCGTCTGGTAATGTTCCATATTCTCTAAAAATAATATTTAATATACTGTTTGCATAGGTGTCATTAGAAAGAAATAAGCCTTTTTTTGGTTTGGGTATTTCTTTTTAATATATTCATATATCTCAAGCATACAATCGTTAATTTCATCATAAGAGTGTTCTAATTCCCGTACAATCAATTCATGCTTTATATTGTATTCCTTACAAATATCTTGAAATCCCTTGATACGCCCATAGGCAGGTACATCTTCTGGAACAATCGAGTTAATATGTAACAAAACATCACATTTATTTTTGTATAATAAGCTCGTTCCTTGTACAGCACCAAAATAATTGTCCGTATTTACACTATTTACATATTTGTCTTCCCTTTCAATTACCACAATCGGAATATCATAAGAAGCAAGTTCTTCAGAAGAAATTGTATGACTTAATATAATCATACCCTCAATTTTATAGGCAAGCAATTCCTTAATATATTGACGCTCTGTTTCTTCCTTGTTGTTGCTGACAAATACTAAAAATTTATAGCCAAATTTTTCATAAGTATTTAAAATTTGATTTAACATTTCTGCATAATAATGCAAATAAAGATTTGGTACAATAATACCCACAAATTCACTTTTCCCATTTGCAAACACTTTTGCTAGTTTATTTTCACGATAATCTAAGTCAACTAATGCTTTTGCTATGATTTCTTGATTTTCTAGTGTAAGAGAATCTGGATTATTAAAATATCGAGATATGGTTGTTTTTGAAAAATTGGTGTATTTTGCAATATCAGCAAAGGTTATTTTATTTTTATCCATTTCAATACCTCCGAAAATAGATTCATTCTTTTTTAGTATAACAGGATAAAATGGAAAAAGCAATGTTAAAATAACTAGTTAAGTAATTGGTTATTTTTTGATAGAAAGTAGTTGACATTTCCATTTATTTATGATAGCATAAAACACATAAAAGTAACCGGTTACTTTACCGATAACTTAACCGATTACATTGTCGATTTTAAAACAAAGGAAAAGGAGTGATAATGTATGGAAAATCAGAACAAAAATCAATTAGAAAAAGCACGAAAAATTGAACAAAAAGGAATTTCAGAAATCCCTGCGGAAAGTAGACCAGTTTATCATTTGTCTTCGCCGATGGGCTGGATGAATGACCCAAATGGATTTTCTGTTTATCAAAATGACTATCATTTATTTTTTCAGTATCATCCATTTAGCAATGTATGGGGCCCTATGCATTGGGGACACTGTAAAAGTAATGATTTTATAAAGTGGGAATATCTCCCTATTGCTATGGCACCAGACCAAAATTATGACGAGGGCGGCTGTTATTCAGGAAGTGCTATCCAAGAAGGACAAGAACATATCTTATTTTACACAGGCGTGATAGACCACTATCTTGATGATGGTTCTCACGACTACCGCCAAGTACAATGTCTAGCAAAAGGTGATGGCATCAATTATGAAAAATATGAGGGAAATCCAGTGATTACAGGGCTAGACCTCCCAGCAGGAAGTAGCACAGAAGATTTTAGAGACCCTAAAATTTGGAAAGAGGGAAACGACTATTATTTAGTAGCAGGCAGTCGTGGCGCTGATGGCTATGGTCAAGTTCTTCTGTTTCAGTCTGAAAATTTAAAACAGTGGAAATTTTTAAGTGTTTTGGACAAAAGCAAGGGAGAGTACGGCAAAATGTGGGAATGTCCAGATTTTTTTGCCCTAGAAGACAAACAAATTTTATTGGTTTCTCCTCAAAATATGAGAGCAAAGGGCTACGAATTTCATAATGGTAATAATTCTATGTTTGTATATGGAAAGTATGACCCTACAACTTACCAATTTGAAAGAGAACAAATTTCTTCTGCGGACTACGGACTAGACTTTTATGCTCCCCAAACTTTATTAGCACCAGATGGCAGAAGAATTATGATTGGTTGGATGCAGTCATGGGACGCTAAATTTATGAAAGATTTTTTAAATTGGTCTGGCATGATGACAATACCAAGAGAATTACATATTAAAAATGGAAAAATTTATCAAACACCTGTGAGAGAATTAGAAAATTATCGTAAGAATTTAGTGGAATACAAACAACAAGAAATAACAGAATCTGTTATGCTAGAGGGCATCAGTGGCAGAATCATTGATTTACAAGTGAACATTACAAAATTTGATTTTCACCATTTTACAATCCATTTTGCACACAATGAGGAATATGAAATGCTTTTACAGTATAACCACAGAAGAAAATGCCTCACAATAGATAGAACCCATTCCGAGTTACTGCGTGATGTGGTATGTAGAAGAAAAATGGATACAGAACCTATTGGAGAAACGCAACAAGAAGTATTAAAACTACGCTTGTTATTAGATAGATATTCTATTGAAGTCTTTATCAATGATGGGGAAAAAGTAATGACATCTATCTTTTTTGCTCCTATGGAAGCGAACGAAATCATTTTTGATACTGACGGAACAGCCAGTATTGATGTAATAAAATATGATATCTGCTTATAAGCAGGGAGGGAGGAACATTATGGAAATACAATATTTAGGTACTGCGGCAGCAGAGGGGCTGCCAGCGTTATTTTGTAGTTGTGAACTTTGTCAAAAAGCAAGACAAGAAAAGGGAAAGGAGTTGCGTACCAGAACACAGTCTATTATAGATGGAAAAATTTTAATTGATTTTCCACCAGACACTTATATGCACGCTCTTCATTATGGCTTAAATATGGGAAAAATACAACATTTACTCATTACCCATTCTCATATGGACCATTTTTTCCCTGTTGAGCTGATTCATCGCCATGAACACTTTGGACACAATGCAGAGGGTATGTTGCACGTATACGGCAATGAAGCGGTAGAAAAGGCATTTTATGATGCGGTATTGATTGAGCGCTTCAAAGTACACCCCTTAGATGATGCAGTAAAGTTTATAAGATTAGAACCTTTTGCAGATTTTATGGCTGACGGCTATCATATTATTCCAGTTCCAGCAGACCACGACAAAAGAGAAACTTGTTTTATTTATATTGTGGAAAAAGACGGAAAAAGCATATTGTATGGACATGATACAGGTTTAAACTTGAGCAAAGAGGCACAAGACTGTGTATTTAGCCGTAAATATGACTTGATTTCACTAGATGCAACAATGGGTAAAAACCATTCTGAGGGCTACCATATGGGATTACCAGATGCACTGACCTTTGCAGCATTACTAGATGAAAAAGCTTGTACCCATTCTAATACGGTAAAAGTGGTTAATCACTTTTCACACAATGGCAATATGAGCCACAAAGATTTAGAGGAATTTGCTCAAAAACATGGAATGGTTGCAGCTTATGATGGTATGAAAATAGCACTATAAAAAATAGAATACAAAGGAGGAAAACAACATGGAAGATAAATATGTAAAAACGGCGCAACAAATTTTAGAGTGCATGGGCGGAAAAGATAATATTGCAAGCGCAGCACACTGTGCAACACGTCTTAGACTCGTTTTAAAAAATGAATCTCTCATTAACAAAGATGGTTTAGACGACATTGACCTTGTAAAAGGTAATTTTAACAATGGCGGACAATTTCAAATTATATTGGGAACTGGTATTGTCAATAAAGTTTATGCTGAATTTATTAAAATGGCT
>CAMXTM010000242.1 GCA_947246775.1 uncultured Clostridium sp.
ACAGGAAAAAGACCAGAAAAAAATGTTTTTGAAGTACAAGCAATCTCTGATGCCTTTATCAGTCAAGCAGTCATTGACATTATTAAAAAAGCAATGATGCCTAATCCAGAAGAAAGATTTCAGACAGCAGAAGAAATGCTTTATGCCTTTCAAAATTTGAGAGAAAACGATGTCAGAACAATAAAATATAAAAAGATAGTAAAAAGAACAACGATTGCTTTGGTATCGTTGTTTTTATTGGGAACAGCGCAAGTATTAACAGGGCTAAAGTTAATGGAACAAAGGCAAAGTGCTTATACTTTGGCAGAGTATTCTGAAAATGCCTTACAAAGAGATGATATAGCAGAAGCACTACAATATGCACTGGAAGCTTTACAAAAAACAGAAAGTGCATTACTAGGCGGAAGCATACCACAGGCACAAAAGGCATTGACAGATGCCTTAAAAGTTTATGACTTATCACATGGTTTTCAAGCAGAGGGAGTCATAAAACTGCCTGCTGCGCCATTATATTTGGAACTATCTCCACAAGGGAAAACAGTTTGTGCAATTTATGATGGCAATTTAGCAATTTCACATATTATAACAAAAAATATAGATATCACTTTACCTGTCGAAAATCAGCACTTTCTCAAGTAAAGTATTTAGATGAAAACACGATTGTCTATGCAGGACAAAATGGCATTACAGCATATAACATAGAACAAAATAAAGTACTTTGGCAGGGAGAAAAAGCAACTGCTATTGCTATTTCTGCTGATAAAAAAACGATTGCCGCAGTATATAAAGAGCAAAACTTTGCCACAATTTACAGTGCGGAAAATGGCAATATTTTGCAAACAGTTGATTTTGAGGGCAAAAGACAATCTGTCATGACAAATGATATTTTTGCAAATCCTGAAGATAGTTTTATCGCACTCAATCAAAATGGAGAGTGGCTTGCTGTGAGTTTTGAAGATGGTTCTTTGTGGCTATATTCTCTTTTGGGCGAAGAAAATATAGAGTTGTTTGATAATACTTCCAATTTTACCCATTTTGAGGGTGGCTTTTCAGGAAATTATTTTGCTTTTTCTGGCACAAATCAAGAGGAAAGTGTTTTTGCGGTAATTGATATGTTGGAATTGGCGCAGACAGGTGGTTTTGAGTCAGAATATCCTTTTAGCGTCAAAGCAGACGAAAGTGGTATTTATGTGCAGACAGAAAATTTACTTGTCAAAATAGACCCTGTAACTGGAGAGCAAATTCCACTTGTAACCACTGCTGAAAAAATCAATTCATTTGCGTTTTGCGATAAAAATGCAGTAATTGCTAGTAATAGTGGTATTTCCTTTTTTGACGAGCAAGCTGAACTGATGACGGTGATAAAACAAGCTGATAAAAAGGAATTACTCAAAATGACACAAGATATTGCAGTAGTGGCAAGTTTAGATGAAACAGACATCAAAGTGTATTCCTTGCAAAATCATGAAGAAAATACCATTTTTTATTACGATGCAGACTATGAACATGATGAGGCAAGAATCAATAATACTGGTGAAACAGCTATGTTGTTTTCTTATAGTGGTTTTCGTATTTATGACAAAAATGGCAACATTCTAGCGGATAAAACCATTGAAAATGCCAACGAAGTCTATGACCAACAGTATCGTAAAAATACAGAAGAATGTTATTTGGAGGTCATCTATAATGATGGTCAAATACGATACTATTCAGCAGTAGATGGTAGTTTATTAGACGAAAGAAAGGGTGAAGCAGTGAATTCCACAATGTATGAAGAATTTTTTACGGATAACTGGCGGATAGAATCACCTTTGCATGGCACACCTACCGCTTATGACAAAAAGACGGATAAGCTAGTTAAGTATTTGGAAAAAGATGACTATTTGACCTATGTGACACAGGTGAATGACTATGTTGTAACAGAGTATATTACTGCCGATGGGCGTAGATACGGCTTATTGCTGGACGAGGAGGGCGAAACAGTTGCTTATTTGCCGCAACTTTGTGATATTGTGGGGGAACAATTTATTTTTGACTATCATAAGGGAGAATTGCGGAAAACCCGCATTTACCATATAAAAGAGCTAGTTGAGCTGGCTCAGCAACAATTAAATAAGGAGGGAGAATAGAGTAGTATACTAAAAATAATGTCATAATAGATGAAAAAAAGGGGGAAAGAAGTAAAATGAAGAAAATAAGACGTATACTAGCGTTACTTTTGACAGCAGTTATGCTTTTATCTGCAACAAATATTTCGTTTGCGGCAGAAAATGAGGTAATTGAAGAAGAAAAAGTAATAGAAACAGGAGAAAACACAGAAAAAATAGTAGAAAATGAGCAAAATATAGAAAAAATAGAGGAAAATACGGAAAAAACGGAGGAAGAAGTAGAAGAAACAGAGGAAGTCGAAATAGACGAAGAAAACAATCAAAATGAGGAAATAGGGGGAAAAGACCAAAATACAGAAGAAAATGAGTCAAAAAATGAAAATATAGGCGAAAACGAAGAAAAGACAGAAAATCAAACGGAAAAAAACGAACAAAAAACGGACAAAAATGAACAAAAAATAGACCAAAATGAGGTCAAAACGAACGAAAACGAAGTAAAAAAGGACGAAAATGAAGCAAAAATAGAGGAAAAAGATGACGATACAACAGTAGTAGAAATACAGGACAGCATACAAAACGAGACATTAAACAAAATAGATAAAGTAGAAGAAGAAAACATTTCTGATGAAATAAATAGTAATGATGATGAGGAGGAAACACAGGAGCAAGATGTTGTAACTTATAATTTAGGTTCTTATGCGATGACTGTTGGTGCTGATGAAGAACAAGCTGAGCAGGTGTTTGAGGCTGATGGAAGCTATACGATTGAGCTAGAGGAAAATGCCTTTTTCCCATATGAGGTGCAGTTTGAGTATGAGGGAAAAACGAGGATAGAGTGGTTTGAGACAGCAGATGATAGTGTAGAGATAGGTGAGCATACATTTTATGTGCATAGTGAAAATACGGACGAAAATGCCATTACACAAATAGGCGTGACAGTTGATGATGAGTATATCGCAGCACGTCCAGAAGCAAAGACCTTTGTGCATGACCCTGTTAGTACAGCAAGCCTTTTGCCACTGGAGGAAGAACCATTAGACTTAGATTTAAAAGAATATAACCATTTGGACTTGCTTGATATGGAGTTTTCTATATTTTTAAATGGGATTCCAGTTCAAGATACTGACAAAGTAATTTGGTTTAGTCGTAATAGTAACGAATATAAAGTATTAGATACAACACAGACATTAAATATTCTTGATTTAATAGATGGTTATTACTATCCTAAAATTGAGTTGATTGTAGGAGATGGCTCACAAACCAATCCAGATAATAAGAGATATATTATTTCAATTAAGAATTTAGATAGAGAGGAATTTGCTTGGGACATTAGCGATATGAAAGTATATCAGCAAAAAGATGACCAACGCACAGAAGTTGTTATTGACCCTAAAAGTAACATTCTCTATGGTGTACATATCTATTTAGACGAAAGTGTAGTTACAAATGAAGATACAGAATATTATTTAGGTGGTCTAAAACTAGCAGAAAAATATAAAAACATAGATAATGCCAAAATTTATGTTGGTCAATTTAGTAGTGTTGAAGAAATAGAAAAAAAGCTAGAAAAAGACCCAAGTATTGACATAAGTGAACAGCTACTAACAGAAGATATTTCTACAACAGGAGGTTATAAAGTTCCTCTTGGAAGCTATGCATCTTTTAATAACTACTATACAGCAGTTTTAATAAAAGATGGAAAAGAATTTGTACAAGAATTTTTTATGTCTATTAGTGTGTTAGATGATAATGCATATATAAACCTTGATACTATAGATGGATACGAGCTTAGTGA
>CAMXTM010000243.1 GCA_947246775.1 uncultured Clostridium sp.
CTAGACAAAATTTGACAAATTGTGTATAATTATTTTGCTGTCGACTCTTTCCAGCAGAAAAGAGGTGAAGGAGAATGTTAGTGTACATTGGCAGTTTCATCACTTCTGTCATGGCTAGTATAGTAAGTTACTATATTTGCAAATGGTTGGACAGAAAGTAGTGCAAGAAGCACAACAACCATAAAGCAAAACCTCAAGAGACACCACCTCTTGAGGTTTTTTTGCTGTCGCTAATGTTAGCTACATATTGGCATTTATTTCACTTTTTATTATACGAACAAAAACCAATATTGTCAATAAGGATTTTATACACTAGACAAAAAATGACAAATTGTATATAATAAATTTGCTGTTGACTCTTTCCAGCAGAAAGGATGGAGTATATGTCTTACATCAACAGCTTCATTATTTCTGTCGGAGCAGGTATAGTATGTCACTATATTTGCAAATGGCTGGACAGAAAGTAATAGATAACAGCCTAAAGCAAAACACTCAAGAGGTGCGACTCTTGAGTGTTTTTTTGCTGTTGTTTTATGCCTTACATCAATAATTGTTTTTCACTTATTATTATACAGCAAAAATGGATATTGTCAACAACCATTTTTTACTTTTAATTATTTTAATCGTTAGCTATTATAGGTACTACCTTGATTATCTTTTAATACAACATCATGAGCGCCGCCCTCTGTCAAACTTGTTGCAGAAACGATAGTCAATTTTGCTTTTTGCTGTAATTCTGGAATAGTAAGCGCACCACAGTTACACATAGTAGATTTTACTTTTTTAAGGGAAAGAGAAACATTATCTCTTAAACTACCTGCATATGGCACATAGGAGTCAACACCTTCTTCAAAAGAAAGCTTTTTGTCTCCGCCCATGTCGTATCTTTGCCAGTTTCTAGCACGAGCAGAACCCTCGCCCCAGTATTCTTTCATATAATTGCCATTGATATTAACTTTGTTAGTAGGGCTTTCATCAAAACGAGAGAAGTAACGACCTAACATTAAAAAGTCAGCACCCATAGCTAAAGCTAACGTCATATGATAATCATACACAATACCACCATCAGAGCAAATAGGAATATAAATACCAGTTTCTTTAAAATATTCATCTCTTGCGGCTGCAACTTCAATCACAGCGGAAGCCTGTCCACGACCAATCCCTTTTTGTTCTCTAGTAATACAAATAGAACCGCCACCGATACCTACTTTTATAAAATCAGCACCACATTCTGCTAAAAAGCGGAAACCATCTCTATCTACTACATTACCAGCGCCTACTTTAACAGTGTCACCATATTTTTCACGGATAAAATCAAGTGTAATTTTTTGCCATTCAGAAAAACCTTCAGAGGAGTCAATACAAAGAATATCAGCACCTGCGTCAACAAGAGCAGGTACACGTTCTGCATAATCTCTCGTGTTGATACCCGCACCAACAACATATCTTTTATGAATGTCTAAAAGTTCGTTAACGTTTTCTTTGTGAGAGTCATAATCTTTACGGAATACCATGTGTACAAGTCTACCTGCATCGTCTACAATAGGCAGTGAATTTAATTTATGGTCCCAAATGATATTATTTGCTTCTTTTAAAGTTGTACCTTTTGGAGCGCAAACCAGTTTCTCAAGAGGAGTCATAAAATCTTTTACTTTTTCGTCACCATTCATGCGGCTTACTCTATAGTCTCGACTTGTTACAATACCTACTAATTTACCTTCTGCTGTGCCATCTGTTGTAACAGCAACAGTAGAGTGACCTGTTTTTTCTTTGAGAGCTAATATATCTTTTAATGTACTTTCTGGAGTAATATTGGAATCGCTCACAACAAAACCTGCTTTATAAGATTTTGCTCTTTGTACCATAGCTGCTTGACTTTCTATTGTTTGTGAGCCATAAATAAATGAAATACCACCTTCTTTTGCAAGTGCAACTGCCATTCTATCATCGGAAACAGACTGCATAATGGCAGAAACAAGAGGAATGTTCATTTCTAATGCAGGTTTTTCACCTTTTTTAAATTTGACGATAGGTGTTTTTAGACTGACGTTGTCGGGAGTACACTCCACAGAAGAATATCCTGGAACGAGAAGATATTCGCTAAATGTACGAGAAACTGATTCAAAATAGGTTGCCATAATTTACCTCCTGTTTAATTATATATAATTTAATAAAGTATTCTGATTTATATTTGTGTTATTATATCATAAAAGTCATTTTATGCAAATAAAAAATAGAAATTAGCGATTTAAGTAATATATTGTTTTTTGGGCAACAATACCAATCAAAAAACCAGTTATCGTGCCTATTACAATCAAAAAAGGGGTGTAATAAAAAAGTCCTATATTTTCTACAACAATACAGGCAATAATAATTTGCCCGATATTATGACTGATACCACCTAATATACTGATAGCAATGGTTGAAAAAGAATTTATTTTTTTTAATAAAGACATAACAGCAAAGCTCAGCAGCGCACCAGAGGCACTATATAAAAAACTAGCAAAACCTGTAAAAAGAAATGCAGAAATCAGGATACGTAGTATAGAAATAGAAAAAGCAGTTTTACTGTCAAATAAATAGAGTGCAATGACTACTGTAACATTGGCAAGTCCTAATTTCATACCAGGTATAAGCATAGGAATGGCAAGCATACGCTCTACATAGCTGAGCAGTAGCGCTACTGTAGTAAGCAAGCCACAGTATGCAATTTTTTTGGTATTCATGGCGCATACAACTCCTTATTTGATTTCAACTACTACTTTGTGCGGCAAACAGACAATCATTTCGCCTGTATGGCTAACAGATTTTTGTTGTACACAAATTTGGTCAGGACAATCCGCTTCTATTACTTTTGTCTTGTGGTTTTGTATTTGTAATGTGTTGTAACCTTGTGGTGTTTGTATGGTGTAAGTTTGGTCATCGGATAACTCAAATTGTTGTTGTACTATGCCATCTATAGAAATAAAAACAGTTTGAGCATCACGATTTTTTTGTAATGCTACCAAACAAAAAACACCAGCAATTATAAAAAGAATCGCAAAAAATAACATTTCTTTTTTTTTCATTTTATATAAAAAGCTCCTTTTTTGTGTATATAAAAAAGGAAGCACTATGCTTCCTTAAAACAAATATGCCCAGAACCGGAATCGAACCAGTGACACGAGGATTTTCAGTCCTCTGCTCTACCAACTGAGCTATCTGGGCAAAATGGAATTGCTGTAAGTAACACTATACCGCATTTGAAATGTTTTGTCAATTGTTTTTTGGTGTAATTTTGCTAAAAAATGACTGTTGACAAAATGATGAATTGTTGTATAATAAGAAATAGAAGATGCAATGTTAAAAAAAGGCGTCAACAACAGCAAAAAACCAGGCAAGAGCTTGCTCCTCTTGCCTGGTTTGCTTTATGGCTGATATACTTATTTTCTATCCAGCCATTTGCAGATATAATAACTTACTATACCTGCAGCAATAGAATTTATAAAGCTGCTAAAAAAAGACATCTTTTTCACCCTTTTCTACTGGAAAGAGTCAACAGCAATATGATTATACACAATTTGTCAAAATTTGTCTAGTGCATAAAATGACTGTTGACAAAATGATGAATTGTTGTATAATAAAATAGTAGCTAATAATACCTGCTACGACAGAATTAATTAAACTGTACAAATGAAACATGAACGACAGCAAAAAAACACTCAAGAGCGGCATCTCTTGAGTGTTTTACTTTAGGCTGTTTTATACTACCTTCTGTCCAGCCACCTTAGTGACTCTCTTTGACGTCTATGAAGGTTTTGACCAAGCGTTAGGAAGTAACGCAGGAAAAACCGAAATGTCAAAGAGAGAAACGGTTTTCATACGCAGTATGAAAAAAGTACCTCATGCAGATA
>CAMXTM010000244.1 GCA_947246775.1 uncultured Clostridium sp.
ATTATGGAAAAGTCAATTATTACTATTAGTCGTGAATATGGCAGTGGTGGTCGTCTTGTCGGAAAAACATTGTCAAAAATTTTAGATATTCCTTTTTATGACAATGAACTGATTACACTATCTGCTCAAAAAACTGGGCTTTCTCAAGATTATTTTAGAGAATCAGAATCTGCTTCTGTTGGCAATATCCTCTTTTCTCTTTCTAATCTTTTACCAAACAATTCCCCCCACGAAGTGTATGGTTTACCACTTACTGAAAAAATCTTTCTTGCGCAATCACAAGTTATCAGAGATTGTGCTGAAAAAGGCTCTTGTGTTATTATAGGCAGATGTGCTGACTACATTTTAAAAGAAAACGAACACTGCACTAACGTCTTTATTCATGCTAACATCAAAGACAGAGTACGCAGAGTGGTAGATGTCTATGGTTTATCCGAAAAACACATAGAACACACGATTATAAAAACAGATAAACGTCGTGCAAACTACTACAGCTATTTTAGTAACCAAAAATGGGGACAAGCAGACAACTATGACCTCGTTCTCAATACCTCAAAAATTAGCATAGAAAAAGCTGCCGAAGTTATTAAAACTTATATCCTACTAAAACAGCAAAACAACTAATTATTATACTAAAATATTTTGCAATCATTATTCTTATTTTCTGAAAAGCAGAGTTCTTTCTCTGCTTTTTTTATGTTCTATTCTATTTTTTATTTTTGTCAATATCAAATTGCACTATATTTTTTCCTTTATTTTATACAGTTACTATGTGGTTATTTTTGTAGTTTGTGTTATAATAAATGTATTTTAGAAAGGTTGGTGTCATTATTATGAGAATTGTCGTTGTAGGTGAGGGAAAAGTTGGCAGTACCATTGTAAAACAATTAGCTATGGAAGGTCATGATGTTGTGATTATTGACAACAACCCTGTTACACTAAAAAATGCAAGCAATACGATGGACGTTTTTTGCGTAGAGGGCAACGGTGCCAGTTATGCTGTTCAAGAAAGAGCCGAAGTTGGACGGGCTGATTTACTGATTGCTGCAACTTCCGCTGATGAAGTCAATATGCTATGCTGTCTAATAGGCAAAAAACAAGGCGTAAAACACACGATTGCTCGTGTCAGAAATCCAGAGTACTTTTTTCAAATGGACGTTATCAAAGAAGAATTAGGACTCAGCATGACCGTTAATCCAGAACTACTAGCAGCAGACGAAATTGCTCGTCTTTTAAAATTTCCCTCTGCTCTCAAAATAGAAACTTTTGCTAAAGGACGTGTAGAACTGATAGAATACAAAATATCAGAAAACAGCCCCCTTGCAGGTATGCCTCTTTTTGCACTTTACAAAGAATATCAAGTAAAAGTTTTAGTTTGTGCAGTACAAAGAGGTAACGAGGTCTATATTCCTGCTGGTGATTTTGTTTTGCAAGCAGGTGACAAAATCAATTTGACTGCTTCAAGAGATGAAGTCATACGCTTTTTTAGAGCGATTGGTGTATTTAGCAACAAAATTAAAAGGGTACTTATGATAGGCGGCAGCAGAATTACTTACTATTTAGCAAAACAGCTTATTTCAGGCGCTCACATGAAAATTAAAATTATAGAAAAAGATTTAAAACGTTGCGAATATCTTTGCGAACAACTTCCAGAAGCTGTTATTATCAACGGAGATGGTACGGACAGAGAACTTCTGAGAGAAGAAGGACTAGAAAAAACCGATGCTGTTGTTATGCTAACTGGCATGGACGAAGAAAATATTATTGTTTCTATGTTGGCAAAAGCCTGCAACGTCTCAAAAGTTATCGCCAAAGTAAACAGAATTTCTTTCCCTGAAATATTAAATTCTCTTGATGTGGACAGCTTTATTGCACCAAAAAGCATTGCCGCAAACAGCATTGTACGCTATGTCAGAGCAATGCAGAATTCTATGGGCAGTAATGTAGAAACTCTCCATATGCTCATAAATGACCAAGTAGAAGCACTTGAGTTCAGAGTCAGAAAAGGCGGCGAATTTATAGGAATCCCTTTAAAAGATTTAAAAACCAAAAAGGGTATTCTAATTGCAACAATCGTCAGAAACGGCAAAATTATTATCCCTGGAGGAAATGATACCATTGAAGTAGGTGATGGTGTTATCGTTGTTACAACAAATCAACATCTGTCTGACTTAAAAGATATATTACAACATACGAGGTAACGAATTATGAATTACAACATGATTATATTTATACTAGGAAATCTTATGAAAGTAGAAGGCTGTATTATGATTGTGCCAGCACTCATTGCTGTTGGAAAATCAGAAAATGACTCTATCAGAGCATTTTTGACAACCATTATTATGTTATGGTTACTTGGCACAATATTAACCAGTATCAAATTTAAAAATAAAGATATTTATGCCAGAGAGGGCTTTGTCATTACTGCGCTTTCTTGGATTGTATTATCCTTTTTTGGTGCAATGCCCTTTTATTTTTCAGAAACAATCCCCTCTTTTATAGACTGCTTTTTTGAAACAGTATCTGGCTTTACTACAACTGGTGCTACTATATTGACAGAAATTGAGGGACTACCACTATCTATATTGTTCTGGAGAAGTTTTACGCATTGGATAGGTGGTATGGGTGTACTTGTGTTTTTACTTGCTATCATTCCTATGGGTGGCGACCGCTCTATGTATATTATGAAAGCAGAAGCTCCTGGTCCTTTGGTGGGAAAATTAGTTCCAAAAGTAAAATCTACTGCAAAATTGTTGTATCTAATATACATTTTTTTAACAATAGCAGAAATGCTCTTTTTATTGATAGGTGGTATGCCCCTTTTTGATAGCATTGTAACCGCTTTTTCTACCGCAGGTACTGGAGGCTACAGTATCAAAAATGCTAGTATCGCTGCTTACAATAGCCCCTATATTGAATATGTGATTGCTATTTTTATGATGACATTTGGCATTAACTTTAACTTGTTTTATTTACTTATTATGAAAGATTTTGCTGACATTTTTAAAAATGAAGAACTAAAATACTATTTGGGCATTATAGGTGTTGCAACATTATTGATTACTGCTAATATTGTTTCCATGTATGACAGCATAGAGCAAGCATTTCGATATGCCTTTTTCCAAGTTACTTCTGTCATTACAACAACTGGCTTTATTACGCAAAATTTTGAATTATGGCCTGAGTTTTCAAAAACAATATTAGTTGTTATTATTATGATTGGTGCTTGTGGTGGCTCAACAGGAGGCGGTTTAAAAGTATCCCGTCTTGTTATTGTGCTAAAAATGATTACACAAGAACTTAAAAGAATGGTACACCCTCGCTCTGTCAATATTATCAAACTAGATGGTATGAAAATAGAACAAGAAACAGTAGATAGTGTTACGAGCTTTTTTGTTATATACATTTTTTTAATATTTGGCAGTTTTATTCTTATTTCTGTAGATAATTTTGATTTTACTACTTCTTTAACTGCCGTTATGACCTGTGTTGGTAATGTTGGACCTGGTTTGGGTGGGGTTGGACCAGTAGAAAATTTTTCTATTTTTTCGCCTTTTGTAAAATTAGTTCTGTGTATGGATATGTTGCTTGGTAGATTGGAAATATTTCCTCTTGTTATGTTGTTCTCTCCCGCTGTTTGGAAAAAAGGTTTTATGTAATTTTAACAAAGCAACAAAAAGGAGGTATTCCAAAGAATACCTCCTTTTTTATTTGCTTAAAAGCAATATTATGCTATTTATAGTATATTTAATCATTCAATTCTCCAGCTTTTTTTAGCACTTCTTGGTACAAATTCAATGATATTCTATATCCGCTTTTTATCAAACTATCTACTTCTTTTTTTACTTCTAAAATATGTCCCTTTTCTTTTGCTATCAATAAAATTCCCATA
>CAMXTM010000245.1 GCA_947246775.1 uncultured Clostridium sp.
AGTGCAGGTAGTGGCTTTATTGGCATTATTATGCACGTTGTAGCAACGGGAAGCTGTACACTAATATCTGGTACAATATACCAAAGAATGAAAACAAAAAAAGGCGCAGCAATTTCATTATTAGTAGGCATTATCACTATGACAACAGCAATGGCACTGATGAATTTAATCTTAACACCATTATTTATGGGAGCGCCAATAGAAGTTGTTTTATCTATGTTAGTACCAATTATTATCCCTTTTAATTTGTTAAAATCTTCTATAAATTGTTTTATTACATTTTTATTATACAAATCTATTTCACATATTTTAAAAGGGGTTTCTAAAAAATAATACAATATGCTAAAAATAAGTAAGGCAATAGATGTTTATTCTGTTGCCTTTTTTGTTTGTATCTATTTATAAAAAATAAGTTTGTTATTGTCATTCTATGGTTTTGTGCATATAATAATACTGTTGAGTCTGAAAAGATAGACTAAACACAACACAAACGGCATATATTTTGGATAAGAAAAGCATTTTTTTATATAAAAAAACTCACGCAAGTTGCAGCGTAGCATATACAAAATATGCAAATAAAACAGTAAAGGAGAGTACCATTGTAAAAACAAGCAACATTACTTTAACTATTTGTAATGTTTTTCGATGGTGATTATAGTATGAATAAAAAAACAGTAGCTGTAATATTTGGTGGACAGTCTTCAGAGCATGAGGTTTCACTCAATTCCGCATCAAACATTATTTCCAGTATGAATGATGAAAATTATTTTATTAGGCCTATTGGCATTACAAAAAAAGGACAGTGGCTCATCTATGATGGCCCTGTAGAACACATTAAAACGGGCGAATGGGAAAAATATGGCACACCCGCCATTATCAGCCCAGATGCCACTCAAAAATGCATTTTAAAAATAGTAGGTGGCAGAGTAAAAGAAATCCCTGTAGATGTAATATTTCCTGTACTACATGGCAAATGGGGAGAAGATGGTACAATACAAGGACTTTTTGAAATGGCTCAAATTCCTTATGTGGGAGATGGGGTACTTGCTTCTGCTGTTTCTATGGACAAAGTTTTTACAAAAATGATAGCTAAAAATGCAGGTATCCCACAAGCTAATTATTTATGGTTTTATACTCGTGATTTACAAAACTGTGATGAAATATTAAATCAAATTGAATCAAAATTAGGCTATCCTTGTTTTGTCAAGCCAGCAAATACAGGTTCTTCCGTAGGCATTTCAAAACCACATGACAGACAAGAACTCAAAAAGGCACTACTTTATGCGGCACAGTTTGACAGCAAAGTAATTGCAGAAGAATTTATTGATGGCAGAGAAATCGAATGTTCTGTCATGGGAAATGGTAATGATATTACTGCTTCCAGCAGTTTAGGTGAAATATTCCCTGCTGCGGAATTTTATGACTATGATGCAAAATACAACAATGAAGAATCAAAAACGGTTGTACCTGCTGATTTACCAAAAGATATTTTAGATACTATCACTGAAATTGCTGTCAAAATATTTAAAGCAGTAGACGGAAATGGTTTAGCAAGAGTTGACTTTTTAATACAAAAAGATAGTAACCGTGTCATATTTAATGAACTTAACACTATGCCTGGTTTTACTTCTATCAGTATGTACCCTATGCTCTGGGAAGCAGAAGGAAAATCAAAATCAATGCTCATAGATGAACTGATTACTCTTGCGATTGATAGACACAACAATGCGATATAATGCAGGGAGGTTGTGAAAATGGACAAAAGACCGATAGGCGTATTTGACTCTGGTGTAGGTGGTCTCACTGTAGTCAAACAAATTATTAAAACATTACCTCATGAAAATATTATTTATTTTGGAGATACTGCTAGACTGCCTTACGGAACAAAGTCAAAAAAAACAGTAACGAAATTTTCAAAACAAATTGTGCGTTTTTTGCTTACAAAAGAGGTAAAAGCAGTCATTATCGCTTGTAATACAGCAAGTTCAAATAGTTTGGAAGAATTAAGACAAACTTTTGACATTCCTATTTTTGGTGTTATTGTTCCTGGTGTGGAAGAAGCGTTGCTTTCCACTAAAAATAAAAAAGTGGGCATTATAGGTACAGCAAGCACCATTAGAAGTAAGGCATATGAAACACTTCTTGCACAGGCAGACAGCACAATAGAAGTTTATGCCAAACCTTGTCCGCTTTTTGTCTCTCTTGTAGAAGAAGGCTGGACAGAAAATGACGTTGCAAGGCTGACCGCACAAAACTATTTAAAAGAATTAGTAGAAAAAGGGATTGATTCCCTTGTGCTAGGCTGCACACATTATCCTTTGCTCAAAAGATGTATTGGTGAAACAGTGGGCAGCGACATTAAATTAGTAGACCCAGCAAAGGCAACTGCTAGAATGGTAAAGACATTTTTGTATGAACATGGTCTATTACAACAAGGAGAAAATATTTCACAAAAGTCTTTTTATATTAGTGATGATACAGATACATTCAGTACCATGTGCAAAAAAGCACTCAAAAAGGAATATATTCCAGAAATAATAGACATAGAATCTTATTAAATGAAAAATAGATTGTTTTTTCATATTTTTTTAGTATTTCTGTAATATAAATATACATAATTACAAAATTGTTTATAGTCTCAAGCTGTGCTTGGGGCTATATTTATGTGCTTTTATAAAAGTAATATGAAATAATAAATAAAATAAATTTTTTTACATAATTGTTACAGAATCATTGATTTGTTTTTTATTAAAAAATGAAAATTTAATACAAAAAATAGCCCGTATTTCCTAGTTTTTTATTAAAAACATTAATTTTTTATAATAATTACATTTATTCATAATTTGTTCATAACTTTGTTATATAATCGTAAAATAATTGATTGGAGGTAATTATCGTTGAAAAAACTTTTTATAGCTGCAATGACTGGTATATTAACATTTTCATTATTTTCAGCGCCTATGCCAGTATATGCGGCAACAAAAACACTAGAACAATTACAGACAGAGCGTGCTGATTTAAAGAAAAAAACAGAAGAAGCAAAAAAGAATTTAGAACAAGCGAAACAGAAAAAACAATCCGTAGAACAAGAAGTCGCTGCATTAGACCAGACACTGAATGCGGCAAATGCAGAGCTAGAAAAAGTAGAAGCCGATTTAGCAGAGGTACAACAAAGATTAGAAGAATCCAAACAAATGCTTACAGAAGCAACAGAAAATAAAGAAAAACAATTGACTGCCTTTGGTCAGCGTGTAAAATACATACATGAAAACGGAAATACAGGTTATTTAGATGTCATATTAGATTCTAAAAACGTTAGTGACCTACTTATGCGTATGCAGCATGTAGAGGAAATTATGGATTATGACAACACTTTATTAAATGATTTAAAAAATACAGAAGAAGTAATCCGTCAGAAAAAACAAGATATCGAACAAGAAGAAGCTCAAACTGCCGAATTAGTAGAAGAACAAAGAGCTACTCTTGCTAATTTAGAAAGTTTGAAACAACAAAAAATGCAAACAGTGCAAGCCTATGCACAAGATGAAGCAAAATATGACCAATTAGTAAAAAGCAATGAAGCCGCAAGCCAAGAAGTATCCAAACTCATTGCCGCAGCAACTGCTGCAAAATCATCTAATAACAATGATACTGTAGTATACACAGGCGGTAAATTAAACTGGCCAGTGCCATCAAGAGCAGCATCAAGCTCTAGTCTGAGCAGTGGTTTTGTAAACAGAAAACGCCCTATCGGTAGCGGTTGGGAAAAACATACTGGTTATGATATTCCTGCGTCCTATGGTGCAAATATTGTAGCAGCAGAAGGTGGTACTGTTATTACTGCTGGTTGGGTAAATGGTTATGGTAATACTGTTATGATAA
>CAMXTM010000246.1 GCA_947246775.1 uncultured Clostridium sp.
AAAAATTAGCCATATTTCAAAATAGTATGACAGAAGAAAAACAGCAAAGAGATGAAATATTAAATCGTATAACAGAATTAAAAGTGAATATTTCGGCTGAGGAACAAAATAAAAAAGCAGTAGAGGACAATATCAAGCGTTTGCAGCAACAAAATAGTACATTGCAAAAAGAGCAACAACAAACGGAAAGTGAAATATTGTCATTGGAGCAAAAAAACATACAAAAGCAGTCAGAGCAAAAAGAATTAGAGCAAAAAATAGTATCTTACAAAGAAGAAGAACAAAAACAACAAGCAATCTTTACAGAACTAACAGAAAACAGACAAAATAAAAAACAGCAAATTGCGGTACTAGAGCAGCAGGAAAAGCAGACATTAGAAACGATTTCTCAATTAAATAATGAGCTGTTTCGGATAGAAACAAAGCAACAAAAAGTTGCAGAAGAAAAGAAACGGCTTTTTGATGAAATATGGGAAGAATACGAAATGACATATGATATGGTAAAGCAAGAGTATGATTCACAAAATAGTAATATTTCTTACCAAAAACTAAAATCTGATGCAAAACAGTGGAAAAATGACATCAAACAATTAGGTCATGTCAATGTAGAGGCAATCGAAAATTATAAAGAAGTCAAAAATAGATATGAATTTTTAACGACACAAAGAAAAGATATCTTAGATGCAGAACAAAAATTACGTTTGTTGATAACAGATTTGTCTGAAATGATGGAAAAAAGATTTAGAGAACAATTTGCGATGATTTCTAAAAACTTTGGAGAAGTATTTCGGGAAATGTTTGGCGGAGGAAAGGCGTATTTAAAATTGAGTGATGAAACAAAAGTATTAGAATCCTCTATCGAAATTATAGCACAGCCCCCAGGAAAAAGTTTACAGAATATGATGCTTTTGTCGGGCGGAGAAAGAGCTTTAACAGCAATTGCAATCTTGTTTTCTATTTTAAAAATGAAGCCATCGCCTTTTTGTATATTAGATGAAATCGAAGCGGCTTTAGATGATGCAAATGTAAAAAGATATGCTGATTATTTAAAGAAATTTTCAAAAGATACACAGTTTATTGTCATTACCCATAGAAAAGGTACGATGGAAGCGGCTGACGTAATGTATGGTGTGACCATGCAAGAAAAAGGCGTTTCTAAAATGATTTCTGTGAATTTTGAAGATAAGGCATATGCATAAAATCAATATGAGGTGAATAAAAATGGGTTTATTTGATTTTCTAAAAGGAAAAAAGAAAGAAGAAGAAACAAAAGAAATAGAAATAAAAAGTAATAGTATAGGATTAGATGATATTGAAATAGAACTTCCTAAGGCAGAGGAGCAGCAAGATGCTATCAAATTGGATTTGGTAGGAGAAGATAATACTACCGCTATCAATCAAGCAATTCATAAGGCGATTGATGAAGATGATATAGAATTGCATACTGCAACAGGAGGAAAACTTTACCAAGAGCAAGCTGACATAGAACAAACTGCAACTTTACCTACAGAGATAGTAGAACAAGTAGAAGAAGTAGAGAAAATAGAACAAATAGAGCAAGCTGAGCCAGAACCAGAACAGGAGCAAACGATAGAACAGACAGACAGCGAGCAAAACACAGAAGAAACAAAACAAAAGAAAAAAGGT
This sequence comes from uncultured Clostridium sp., assembly GCA_947246775.1. Taxonomy (GTDB): domain Bacteria; phylum Bacillota; class Clostridia; order Lachnospirales; family Anaerotignaceae; genus Coprocola. The sequence goes on from CAMXTM010000246.1 coordinate 1,648, forward strand.
TTTTTTGCAAAACTGATGGAAGGCTTGGATAAAACAAGAAAAAATATTATGGGTGGTGTGGACAATGTATTAGGAGCATTTACCAAAATAGATGAAGACTTGTTTGAGGAATTGGAAGAAGTACTGATTATGGCTGACATTGGTGTAGAAACCACAATGAACATTATTGAAAATTTAAGAAAACGTGTGAAAAAAGAACATATTACAGACCCACAAGCAATTAGAGGACTGTTAATAGAAGAAATTACGGCAATATTAGAAGAAAATGCACAAGAGGAAGAAGATTTGCCATCACCAACCGTTATGCTTGTAATCGGAGTAAATGGCGTAGGAAAAACGACTACAATAGGGAAATTATCGCACAATTTTAAAGAGCAGGGAAAAACAGTTTTATTGGCAGCAGCGGACACTTTCCGAGCAGCAGCAATTGACCAGTTAGAAGTTTGGGGACAGAGAGCAAATATTGATGTGATAAAACATCAAGAAAATTCTGACCCAGCAGCAGTAGTATTTGATGCAGTCAATGCAGCAAAAAATAGAAATATTGATTTGTTGATATGTGATACAGCAGGTAGATTGCACAACAAAAAAAATCTGATGGAAGAATTGAAAAAGATAGCAAAAGTCATTGATAGAGAGTATCCTCAAGCAAATAAAGAAGTGTATTTAGTGCTAGATGCGACAACAGGGCAAAATGCAATGCAGCAAGCGAAACTGTTTAAAGAAGTAGCAGATATTACAGGGATTATATTGACAAAATTAGACGGCACAGCAAAAGGCGGTATTGTAATTGCAATAAAATCAGAATTAAAATTACCAGTACGCTATATTGGCGTGGGAGAGGGTATCAAAGATTTGCAAAAATTTGATGCAAAAGAATTTGCTAGGGCATTGTTTGGAGAATAGAATAAATAGTAAAAATAGAAAAATAAGAAATCACGAAATGTTGTAATACAAAAAGTGGTTTCTTATTTTTGTGTCAAAAAAGGGTAAAGTATTACCACATTTTGACGATATTATACTATAAGGACAAAATAATAGTACAGTAGAGGAAGGGGGATTTAACTATGAGAATCAGCTCACAAATGTATACAATGAATGACCCAAAACAAGCGCAAAAATTAAAAGAAGCATTACAAAAGGCAACGGAAAGCAACAAAAAATTAAAATGTTTTACACCTGAGCAGATAGAAGATGCAAAAAACTTCCAAAAAAGGCAACAAGATATTTTGGATAGAAAAGAGATAGCGAATATTGATACTTCCGCAATCACAGATGATAGTAAAACAACATTTCCAGAGATTTTACCTGGGGAAGCATTAGGAGAACGTGCAAAAGTTGTAGATGAATATTATGCTGAGCAAAATAAGCAAAATAAAAAATTTGCGTCTCCTGAAGGTCATATCTGGCGAAAATATTATGATAGAAAGTATCCTTATTATGTAAAGGGACTAACCAACCAAGAAAGAAGAATTGTTTATGAAAATGAAATAAGAGTTTTGGGTGGAGGTCAAGCATCAGTAAATTGTTATGACCCTATATTGCAGAAAAAATTTGGAGTTCAAAATGCACTAGTAGACGATATGAAATATAACCAAAAAGTAAGAGATGGCATCAGAAATTCTATCAATCAACTTTTTGATGAAAATGATATTGTGCTTCCTAAAGATGTAGAAGTACAATTAGTAGTAGACCCTTATGACTATAAAATATATGCCCTTGGTGTAGATGACGAATTAGCGGATAAAATTGAATTAGCATTAAATAAGGGAAAAAATGGAGAAATTTTGTATTCTCATATTGAGGACTGCAATCCTGCAAATTTTAATCTTGATACGATGGGGACAAATTTTCCAAAACCAGAACAATATCGTATTACTAACCCTTGGAAACGCTCTACATTTCTGTTTGTAAAGAAAACGACAGGGCTTGACATTAGAGAATTAAAAAACGAAAATGGCAATTTTTATACACCAGATGGGGAGGATTTGTGGGAAGCTGTAAAACGAGGTTATTATAGCGATGAAAGAAATTATGATGATTCTATCTTACAAGATTATTATAAACATTATAAAAGTATTGCAGAAGCTGGCTGGGATAGTGATTGGGACGCAAATAGAGTCATTGGTTATAAAAATGGCGACTTGTATGATATAGATACAGAAGTTGGCTATGGTGAAAACCAGAAGGCATGGCAAAAAGATTTGGTAAATACAGCGGAAAAACACCA
>CAMXTM010000247.1 GCA_947246775.1 uncultured Clostridium sp.
GTATTTATATTTTTAAAAATTGGTGATATAATGCTTAAAATTAGTTTTTAAATTGCTAAGAATTAATAATTAAATTACTAATACAAAAATAAACAAAGATAAGGAGATTGGATTATGCAAGTTTGTGCAGTTACAGGGTATAGACCATCAAGATTTCCATTTAAGGGGAATGAAGATGATATAAGATGCAAAAAGTTAAAAGAGGAAATAAAAAAAGAAGTAAAATACTTGTATGAGCAGGGAGTGCATACATTTTGGCTTGGTGGCGCAGAGGGGGTTGATATGTGGGCAGGAGAAATATTGATACAATTAAAAAGTTATAAAGCATATAACGACATTAAAATAATGCTTGCGATACCTTTTGAGGGATATAATAAAAATTGGAAAGACACAAGTATAAAGAGATTAGAAAATATTAAAAAAAATAGTGAAGAAATTATTATTGTTGGTTCTAATAAAGAGCCAAAAGAGGAACAATATAGAAAAAGAAATAAATACATGACAGATAAAGCAGATTGTTTGTTAACAGTATTTGATAAAGAGAAAATAATTGTTCGTAGTGGTACAAATATGACTTTTCAGTTTGCTTTAAAAAAGGGTATTTCAATTTTTGTAGTAGATAGTTCTTTTTGTGATAAAGTAAGTTCTGTTTTAAATAGTTTATCAGTTGATAGGAAAAAGGTGCTATAATAATGAGGTGAATATTAAAGTAAATATTGTAGGTGTGATTTTATGGATAAAAAAGAAATTGCTGTTTGTAATGAATGTGGAAGCGAATTTTTGAAAAAAAGTTCAAAAATGATGAGTTTATGTCCTGAATGTGCGCATTATTTATATGACTATCCGAATTGTAACCATGTTTTTAAAAATGGAAGATGTATTTATTGCTATTGGGACGGAAATGAAAGTAATTATGTAAAATGGCTAAAAAATAATGAAAGTGGAATAAAATAAAACCATTGAATATACTCAATATTTAGTATATTCAATGGTTTTACTTATTATACTGTATGAAATAAAAAGCGATTATCAACAACTTCAGTTGTTAATTTTTGTTCATCAACCAAATAGGAAAGATAAGAACGTATTGTACTGCCAACTAAGACATATTGACTTGCGTCCATTACTAGATTGTAATAGTCAAATACTTTTTTAAGTACTTCTTCAGAAGTAGAGGGTGTTTGACAAAAAGACACTATCAATTCTATAATTTCATAAACTTTTTTTCTGTTGATGTCTGCAAGAGCTGCAATATCTTCTGTAGTTTCTGTATGAGCAGGTATAAAAAGTTTTCCTTGCAATGTGCTAATATAATCAAGTGTTTCTAAATATTTTTTAACATCATATATAAAAGAGATATGATATTTGTTTAGTATTGTTTCGCTGGAAATGCAGTCTGCCATAAAATAAACATTGTCAGGTGTTTTAAAACCAATCATGTCCCAAAAATGCCCTGGGAGGGATAGTATTTCAAAACCATCAGGAAGTTTTGCTTCAACAATATTTTGAGTTTGGCTTGGCTGTGCCATCAAAAATTTGTGACGGAGTGCAGAAAAAGGATAACCGCCATATAAAAAAGATGGTTCTAGTATGGTGTTTTCTGTAACAGCATTTTCCATAGGTGTTGAATAAATAGGACAGTTAAAGCGTTTTTGCAAAAATTGATTTCCACCAATATGGTCTGCATTAGAATGTGTGTTTAAAATTGCTTTTAAAGTCCAATTTTTTTGTTCTAGTATTTTTTTAATTTTTCTGCCAGCTTCTTTGTCATTTCCGCTGTCAATGACATAGACACCATCTGTGTCTTCATAAATGCCTATTTTTGCAGGACATTCAATATAATAAGTATGGTCTGCTACTTGAACTAATTCGTACAAAAATATCACTCCTTTATTAAAAGTATAATAAAAACAGAAAGCCCTATGAATCAATCACAGGGCTTTTTATCATAATAAAAAATTATTTCATAGAGTCAGTAGCACCAAGTACATCTTTAATTTTCATTTCAACTAATTCTTGAATTAATTTTCTTGCATCACCACAGTATCCTCTTGGGTCAAATGCTTCTGGTTTTTCACCAAAGCTCTTTCTGATAGCTGCTGTCATAGCAAGTCTTAAGTCAGTATCCATGTTGATTTTGCAAACTGCTTTAGAAGCTGCTTTACGAAGCATTTCGTTAGGAACGCCTTTTGCACCAGCAATTTTTCCGCCGTATTTGTTGCAAGTTTCAACAGAAGACTCATCAACAGCAGACGCACCATGAAGAACGATAGGATAATTATGGAATCCAGCTTCTTCCAATTTTGCTGTGATAGTATCCAAACGGTCAAAATCTAATTTTGCTTCACCAGCAAATTTGTAAGCACCATGACTTGTACCAATTGCAATAGCAAGAGAATCAACACCTGTACGTTTTACAAAGTCAACAGCTTGGTCAGGGTCTGTATATGTTGCGTTAGCAGCATCAACTTTTACTTCATCTTCAACACCAGCGAGCTTACCCAATTCAGCCTCTACAACAACGCCGTGAGCATGAGCAAAGTCAACAACTTCTTTTGTTTTTGCAACATTTTCTTCATAGTCATAATGAGAACCGTCAAACATAACAGAAGTAAAGCCAGCAGCGATACATTCTTTAACAGTTTCAATATCTGGACCATGGTCTAAGTGTAAAGCGATGTCAATACCTGTATCTTCTACAGCAGCATCAACCATTGCTTTTAAGTAAAGAGGACCTGCATATTTTAAAGCACTTTTTGAAACCTGCAAAATAACAGCAGAGTTTTGTGCTTTTGCAGCATTAACAACACCTTGAATAATTTCCATATTGTTGATGTTGAATGCACCAATTGCATAATGTCCCTCGAAAGCCTTTTCAAACATTTTTTTTGTTGTAACTAAAGCCATTTTAAAACACCTCTCTCTTTTTGTTTAAAAGTTTTAAATAAAACACCTTCTTCTAAATTATAATACAGTATTTAGTTTGTGACAAGAGTTTTTGCTGTTTTTTATAAAAATATGGTATACTTTAACAGAAGGAGTTGATTATGATGCAGTTTATAATAGTAATATTGATATTAACAACGGATATTTTAACAAAAAAAATCATATGTAAAAAACTAAAGGAGGGAGAAAAAAAAGAAATTGTAAAAAAGCGGTTATATTTGTGGCACATAAAAAATAATGCGGCTGCGTATAATAGCTTTGAGGGTCATATGGAAGCCATAAAATGTGTCTCTGTTTTAGGTATGTTGTATTGTGTCTATCATATTTGTAAAAAAAATAAAAATATAGGATATGCCTTATTATTAGGTGGCGGATTGGGTAATTTTTTAGAAAGAATAAAATATGGAGAAGTAACAGACTTTTTATATATTGACAATCATAAAAAATCGAGTAATATAATATTAGATAAAATTTACCAAAAAAGTAGACCAATATTTAATATAGCAGATATTTTTGTAGCATTGGGTGCAGTTATTATAATAATTTCAGCAATATTACAAAAAGAAAATTAAAATTTTATTTTATTTAGGTATTGTCATAATCAAAAAAACATAATATAATATATGTGGTAGAACAAATTATTACATTATGTTTTAAATTCCTGAAGTGTTCGACACTCCTGCCGTAATTGAACCTACATGACTTAAACGGGATTCCTATAAGCGAACGATATGTCAGGCCTCAACTTAATTCCCCTTGGGCAGAGGAAGACAGATTCTTAGCTGCGGTTGCCCACCTGGCGCAAGCTAGGTGTCAAGAGGTAGGAACCGGCATTTTGGGATTAAAATTTTTATACTCTATTATCTTTTTAGATAATAGAGTATTTTTTTTCAGCGTGTCG
>CAMXTM010000248.1 GCA_947246775.1 uncultured Clostridium sp.
ATAAAAAAGAACAAGAACTAGTATTTTTGTAGTTTTTGTTCTTTTTTATTATAAATTGAAATGAAAAGTTTTATTTTATTGATTTTATAAAAAACAAAAAATACGTTTATTTCTACGACCTCAAAAGCAAATCATTTGTTGAAAAGTAAGCCTTTTCTCTCTATAATATACCTATATACAAAATTTTGATAAAGAATAGAGATGAGTTTGTGGCAATGATAAGAGAGAAAAAGGAGTGTATGATTTTATGTCAAAGTTAATAGACTTGAAATCTCATTCAGTAAATACAGTATTCAACCTACTTTTAAAAGATAGAACAACAAATAAAAATATTATTTTTGCTACAGATGCATATGATGGTATTGATTTTACAACTCCAATCACAAAAAAACTTCTTTTTAATAGTTCTGTTGATATTCGTCCACGTGTATTAAAAAGTCTCGAGGAGCAGACGCAGCGTACACGTAAAAAAGCAGAAGTTTTTACACCAGCATGGATTTGCAACCAGATGAACAATTATTGTGATACAGAATGGTTTGGGCGAGAAAAAATATTTAATGTGGAGCAAGACCATACATGGATACCAACAACAGAAAAAATCACATTTTTGAATGGAAAATCATGGAAAAATTATGTAGATTCTACACGGCTAGAAATTACTTGCGGAGAAGCGCCTTATCTTGTGTCGCGTTATGATGTTGCTACTGCCGAGATAATTCCCATTGAACAGCGAATTGGCATTTTAGATAGAAAATTACGTGTGATTAACGAAAATGTAGACAATTATAAGTCATGGAATCAATGGGTATATCGTGCATTTAAAAGTGTGTATGGCTATGAATTTCAAGGGGATAACCTACTAATTGCAAGAATCAATCTTCTTGAAACTTTTTGCGAATATACAAGGGAGAGATGGCAGGTAGAGCCAACAGATTCCGCATTAAGACAAATTGCAAATATTATTAGTTGGAACTTGTGGCAAATGGACGGGATACATGGAGTAATTCCCTATATAGGTGAGGCAGAGGAGCAAAATGAGCCTTATCAGATGAGCTTGTTTGAAACAGAAAAAAAACCGTTAGAAACTATAGATTGCAAGGTTTATGATTGGTGTAAGAATAAAGAAATTTGTTATAAAAGCATGAGGGGAGGAAATGCTATGAAATTTGATTTTTGTATTGGAAATCCACCATATCAAGATAATACTTTAGGAGATAATAAAACTTATGCTCCACCTGTTTATAATAAATTTTTAGACGCAGCCTATACTATTGCGGATAAAGTTGAAATGATACACCCTGCAAGATTTTTATTTAATGCTGGAAGCACACCTAAGGACTGGAATAAAAAAATGCTTAACAACCCTCATTTTAAGGTGCTTTATTATGAACAGGATAGTAGCAAAATCTTTGCAGATACCGATATTAAAGGTGGTATATCAATTACATACTATGACCCATCTCAAGAATTTGGGGCTATTGAAATTTTCACCGCATTTCAAGAATTAAATAGTACATTTCATAAAGTTCATGAAAATAAAGAGTTTAAATCATTTAGCGAGATTATTTTTTCTGCATATTCTTATCACTTTACAAAATTTATTTATGAAGATAATCCGAATTTAAAGTCAAGACTAAGCAAGGGACATGAATATGACCTTAAATCAAATGCTTTTGAACTTTTAAAAGAAATATTTCTTGATAAAAAACCAAATAACGAATCGGAATATATTCAAATTCTTGGGAGAGAAAATAATCAAAGAGTTTTTAAATGGATTAAGCGAGCTTATATAACAGAACCAAAAAATTTTACTAAATACAAAGTCTTTATGGCAGGTGCTGTTGGTTCTGGTGCGATTGGTGAGGTATTAAGCACACCACTGATTGGTATGCCACTTGTTGGTAATACAGAGTCTTTTATTAGTATTGGTTCATTTGAAACATTACAAGAGGCAGAAAATTGTATAAAGTATGTAAAAACAAAGTTTGCGAGAGCAATGTTGGGAATATTAAAAGTTACACAAGCTATTACTCCCCAAAAATGGAAATACGTCCCTCTACAAGACTTTACCTCATCATCAGACATTGACTGGACGCAATCCATTGCAAACATTGACCAGCAGCTTTACAAAAAGTACAACCTAAGCGAAGAAGAAATTTACTTTATTGAAACAAACGTAAAGGAGATGGAATAAATGAAAAAGCCGAATATCAATACAGCAAAAAAGGTTACACCTATGATTTATGCTTACACCACTCCCGAGATTGCAAGGCACAACGGCTGGACAAAGATTGGTTACACAGAGCAAGACGTCGAAAAACGTATCAAGCAGCAGACTTACACCGCTGATGTGCTGTGGAATTTAGAGTGGAAAGAAAATGCGATTTTTGATGACGGTTCTAATGAGCGTTTTACGGACAAAGATTTCCATGTCTATCTAAAAAAATCTGGTGTTGCACAAGAAGCAGGAAAACACAATGAGTGGTTTCATATTACTGGTCAGGAGTCTAAAACAAAATTTGATGAATTTAAGGCAAATCGTGGGATATTGCAAAATTTATCCGCTGTAATGCCTTATCAGCTACGCCGTGAGCAGGAAGATGCGGTAACACAGACACTTAATTACAAAAATAGTCATAAAAACGGCGCATTTTTATGGAATGCAAAGCCACGCTTTGGAAAAACTTTGTCTGTCTATGATTTTTGTAAAAGGGCAGGTGCAGAAACTGTTTTAATTGTGACAAACAGACCTGCCATTGCAAATAGTTGGTATGAAGACTATATCAAATTTTTAGGGAAGGAATCAGGCTATGTTTTTGTCAGTGAAGTAGATGCCTTAAAGGGAAAAGCAGGCGTGCTGTCAAGAAAAGAATATACCAATTTGATAACTCGCCCTTCTGAAGAGGCTGAGACTATCTCTGATAATTGTATCGAATTTGTCAGTTTGCAGGATATAAAAGGCTCTAAATATTTTAGTTTTAATGGCATTGACAAGTTGCGTGAAGTTGCCGAAATAGATTGGGACATATTGGTTGTCGATGAAGCGCATGAGGGCGTGGATACCTATAAGTCAGATATTGCCTTTGACCGCATTAAAAGAAAATTTACCCTACATTTATCAGGAACACCATTTAAAGCATTGGCAAACAACAAATTTGACCAAGATGCCATTTATAATTGGACTTATACAGACGAACAAAAGGCAAAACGGGATTGGGATATTTCTTCTGAAGAAGAAAATCCATACGAATCTTTACCAAAATTAAATTTGTTTACCTATCAAATGTCAGAAATTGTAAAAGAGGAATTGCAGCAGGGCATTGAAATCAATGGAGAAACAGAAGAATATGCTTTTGATTTAAATGAATTTTTTAGCACAAAGAATGGAAAATTTCAATATGATTCCTCTGTTGATAAGTTTTTAGATGCCATGACACTGCAAGAAAAATTTCCCTTTTCAACACCAGAGTTAAGAGATGAGCTAAAACATACCTTTTGGTTGTTAGATAGGGTAGATAGTGCAAAAGCACTTGCCGCAAAATTAAAAAAACACCCTGTTTTTGGAGAGTATGAAATTATTGTTGCTGCTGGCGATGGCAAAATAGACGATGATGAGGAAACAAAAAAATCCTATGATAAAGTAGTGGAAGCCATTCACAAATATGATAAAACTATTACATTATCTGTTGGGCAGCTCACTACAGGCATTACGATTCCAGAATGGACAGCTGTATTGATGTTAAGCAATGTCAAAAGTCCAGCTTTGTATGTACAGTCTGCTTTTCGTGCGCAAAATCCTTGTTTATTTCAAAATGGTTTACAGTATGCCAGAAAAGAAAA
>CAMXTM010000249.1 GCA_947246775.1 uncultured Clostridium sp.
CATTGATTTATCCAAAAAGAAGCAACTTATCACTAGTCGTCTTTCTAACTCTATTGTTACGGCTGGGTTTGCCGATTTTTCTGCTTATGTAAATCATATTATACAAACTTCTGATAAAAATAGTATTGAGTTAATGCTGAATAAATTAACTACAAATTACACTTATTTTTTGCGTGAAGCGAATCATTTTGATTTTTTAAAAAATACGATATTACCACGTTTGGTAAAGCAGAAAAAAAACAAAGTGCTTAGTATATGGAGTGCGGGCTGTTCTTCAGGGGAGGAGCCTTATACTATCTCAATGATATTAAAAGACTATCTCGGAGTACAAGCTGCTTCTTGGGATACACGAGTATTAGCAACAGACATCTCGCAAAAAGTATTGGCGCAAGCACAAAATGCAGTATATGAAGCCGAATCACTCGAAAAAATACCTGATAGATGGAAAACAGAGTATTTTAAAAGGCTTGCCGATGGGCGTTATGTGGTTGCACCACAGATTAAGTCTAATGTTATTTTTAGGACATTTAATCTGATGAGTCCAATACAGTTTAAAATTAAATTTGATGTTATATTCTGTAGGAATGTTATGATTTATTTTGACCAACCTACAAAAGATGCATTGGTAAATCGATTTTATAATGCAACAAATCCAGGCGGATATTTGTTAATCGGTCACTCTGAATCATTAAATAAAGAGCGCTTAGCATATAAATATATTATGCCTGCTACATACCAGAAATTATAACATTAAAAAAAAACAGACAATCAAATTTATATTATTACCAACCCGAAAGGATACGGTGTTTCTTTTATGAAAAAAAAAATTAGAGTTCTTGTTGTCGATGACTCCATGCTTTTTCGCAAGGTTTTAATTGACAGCCTATCAAAACATAATGACATTGAAGTTGTAGGATATGCGGTAGATGCTTTTGATGCAAAAGCAAAAATACCTGTATTAAATCCTGATGTTGTAACATTGGACGTGGAAATGCCACGTCTAAATGGTATTGCTTTTTTAAAGCAACTGATACCACAGCACCCAGTTCCAGTTGTAGTTGTTTCCTCATTAAATATCAATGTATTTGAGGCACTTTCTGCTGGAGCGGTTGATTTTGTAAGAAAGCCAGATATGACAAAACAAAACACAGTAGAAATGTTTTTAAAAGACTTGGCTGGAAAAATAAGGATTGCGTCTAAGGCAATTGTACATCAGCCAAAGCCAAGGGAAACTGTAAAACCAGTGATGCCTTCTCCATTAAACTCAGCAAAACTAAAATCTATGGTAATTGCGATAGGTGCATCAACTGGAGGAACAGAAGCGACATTAACTGTATTGAAAGATTTACCACCTGACACACCAGGTATTGTTGTTGTGCAGCATATGCCTGAAGGTTTTACAAAAATGTATGCAGAAAGATTAGACCGATTGTGTCATATGAGAGTAAAAGAAGCAAAATCAGGAGATGCTATTGTAAGAGGGCAAGTATTGATTGCTCCTGGCGGAGAATTACAAACAAAAGTAGTACGTCAGGGTAGTGGCTTTGCTGTTACTTGTCTTCCAGGTGATAAAGTCAGTGGTCATAGACCATCTGTTGATGTATTGTTTACCTCTGTTGCCGAAAATGTAGGTAAAAATTCTGTAGGTATTATTATGACAGGAATGGGACGTGATGGTGCTGACGGTTTATTAAAAATGAGAAAAAATGGTTCTTTTACGATTGGACAGGATAAAGAATCTTGTATTGTATATGGTATGCCTATGGTAGCACAAAACATTGGTGCTGTTGAAGTGCAGGCATCTTGTGATAACATTGCTGGCGTATTGCGTAGGCACTTAGTAAAAATGCAATAACTCATTTTATTTTAAGTATTTTAAGCACAATATTTCCACAGTTATGAATAGCCGTTCTTTCCAAAAAAAGGACGGCTTTGTTCCATATTAATGCCTTGAAAGGAGGCTTTTTTTTGAGAGCTAAAAAAACAACAGAAACCGTGTCTGAACCAGCGAAAAAACCCCCTGTTACCCTCACACAATCCAATGCCATATTTGCCTTAGATATTGGTACACGCAGTGTTGTTGGTATTATAGGCGTACATGATGGTAGTGTTTTTCATGTGTTGGACTATGAGCAAGCATTTCATCAAGAGCGTGCTATGCGAGATGGTCAAATTGAAAATATTGCACTTGTGGCAAATGTTGTAAAAAAAGTAAAAAGCGATTTGGAAAAGCGCAACAAATTAAAATTAACAAAAGTTTGCATTGCGGCAGCAGGACGTGCATTGATTACAAAAAAAGTGACCTATACACAAGAATTAAATCCAACAGAAGAAATCACAGAAAAATTACTAAATGCGATGGAATATTCTGCGCTGGGCATTGCACAGTCAGAATTTGACCATGACATAGAAGAAAACAAAGAAAATAAAACAGCATTTTATTGTGTAGGCTATAGTATTACAAAATATCAGCTAGACAATTATCAAAGTAGTACAATTATAGGGCATAAAGGTAGGGAAGTTACGATTGACTTAATTGCAGCATTTTTGCCCCAAAATGTAGTACAAAATCTCTATTCTGTTATGGCAGCAAATGAACTTACTGTAGAAAATTTAACACTAGAGCCTATTGCAGCAATTACTGTTGTTGTGCCTGAAGATATTCGACTATTAAATATTGCATTGGTAGATATTGGAGCAGGTACAAGCGATATTGCTATCTCAAAAGATGGTAGTATTATTGCATATGACATGGTAACAACGGCTGGAGATGAAATCACAGAAGCGATTATGCAAAAGTGCCTTTGTAACTTTGAAAATGCCGAAAAAATTAAAATTGCTCTGGAAGATGATAATTCTCAAATCACTTATACCGATATTTTAGGAAATGTGCATAAAGAAGTAAAGTCAAAATTGTTAAAAAGTTTAAAACCAGCCATTAAAATATTAAGTGAAGAAATTGCAAATGGCATATTAAAAGCAAATGGCGCAGCACCTACTGCTGTATTTTTAGCAGGTGGTGGCTGTCAAATTCCTGGATTTTGCCAAGCGATTGCAACAGAATTAAAAATACCTTTTGAAAATGTAGCAATATCAGGAAATCAACCTTTTAAAAATGTAGCAGTTTATGACAAAAAACTACAAAATCCAGAATTTATCACACCACTTGGCATTGGTGCAATGTCCTCTATCTATAAGGGCTGTGATTTCTTTTCTATTACAGTCAATGGTAAAAAACAAATGCTTTTAAACTATAGAGAATCAAAAGTAGTAGATGCACTTTTGCTTTCTTCTATCAAACCACAAAATATGATTGGCTTTCCTGCTCGTTCTATCAATTACTATATTGATGGAAAAAGATATAATAAAAAAGGCGAAAATGCTATCCCTGGGGAATTGTTTGTCAATGGAGAACTTGCGTCTTTAGATACCAAAATTAAACAAGGTGATGTGATTGTAGCAAAAGAAGCAATTTCTGGCAAACAGCCTATTATTTCTATCAAAGATTTAAAACAAGAAGAAGAATTTCGTTTTTCTGTTATTATTGACGAAGTTGTAGCAGAAGTGCCTGTTATCTTTTATAAAGAGGGGCAGCAGTTGCCCGATGACTATATTATTAAACCAATGGATAGAATTACAACAGAGTCTGTTATTACCTTAACAGATTTATTGGATAATATGGAAACTTCATTTGACCCTGAAGAAATGACTATGCTTATCAATAATACTGTGGCAGACCCAAATACATTGATTGCAGCAGGGGACCAAGTTTCCTTTGTAGCAAAACAAGAGTCGGAAGAATTAAAACCACTACCACAAGCAGAACAAACAACTATTAT
>CAMXTM010000250.1 GCA_947246775.1 uncultured Clostridium sp.
AACATTTGCATTGTTTATTGTTTTTGCCGCAGTAGGAGTTACCTTTTTTTCCTGTCGAGTTGCTGCAACCTTTGGTAAAGATGTAAGAGAAAAAGTTTTTTCAAAAGTCATTGACTTTTCGGGAACAGAATTTGATAAATTTTCAACAGCGTCACTGATTACAAGAAGTACCAATGATGTGCAGCAAGTGCAAATGCTTATGATGATGATATTCCGAATTGTGTTGTATGCGCCTATAATGGGGATAGGTGGCATTATGATGGTGCTTGGCACAAATACTTCTATGGCTTGGATTATAGGTGTTGCAGTAGCTTTGATTATTATTGTGGTAGGGGGATTGTTTACGATTGCTATGCCAAAATTTAAGTCATTGCAAGTTTTGATTGATAAATTAAATTTAATTACAAGAGAAATATTGACGGGTATCCCTGTCATTAGGGCATTTAGTACAGAGCGTCATGAAGAAGAACGATTTGAGGAAGCAAATAAAATATTGACTAAAACAACACTTTTTGTCAATAGAACAATGACCTTTATGATGCCTACTATGATGTTTGTCATGAATGGCATATCGGTATTGATTGTGTATAGAGGAAGCTATGGTATTGATAGCGGAGCGATGCAGGTAGGAGATTTGATGGCATTTATACAGTATACGATGATGATAATTATGTCATTTTTGATGCTGACACTTATTTCCATTATGATTCCAAGAGCAAGTGTTTCAGGTAGTCGTATTAGTGAAGTATTGGAAACAGAAATTTCTATCAAAGACGTACAAAACGTAAAACCTATTTCAGCAGAACACGCAGGAGAAGTTTGTTTTGACAAAGTATCTTTTTGCTATCCTGATGCAGAAGAAAGGGTACTTTCAGATATTTCGTTCCGAGCTGAGAGAGGAAAAACAACGGCAATTATAGGTAGTACAGGTAGTGGAAAATCAACGCTTGTCAATTTAATTCCTCGTTTTTTTGATGTAACAGAGGGTAAAATTACAGTAGGCGGTGTAGATGTTAGGGAGCTTTCACAAAAAGAATTGCGAGAAAAAATAGGTTATGTTCCTCAAAAGGGCATTTTGTTTTCTGGAACGATTGATAGCAATTTGCGTTATGGTAATGTAAATGGCACACAAGAGCAAATACAAAAGGCAGCGGAAATTGCCCAAGCATTGGACTTTATCAATGCAAAAGAGGAGGGCTTTGATTCTCCTATAGCACAAGGTGGTACAAATGTTTCAGGCGGACAAAAGCAAAGGCTTTCTATTGCAAGAGCAATCGCAAAAAATCCAGACATTTATATATTTGATGATAGTTTTTCTGCATTGGACTATAAAACAGATGTTGTATTGCGAAAAGCGCTTAAAAAAGAAACAAAAGATGCTACTACGATTATTGTAGCACAGAGAATTAGTACAATTCTTCATGCTGACCAAATTATTGTACTAGATGAAGGGCATATTGTAGGAATTGGTACACATGAGCAGTTGCTAGCAAGTTGTGATGTGTATAAGCAAATCGCATTGTCACAGTTGTCAGCAGAAGAATTAAATAGAAAGGAGGACGAATAATATGAGCGAAAGGAGAATGCCTCCCCCAAGAGGACCAAGAGGCGGTATGCCTGGGGAAAAAGCTAAAAACTTTAAAGGTAGTATGTTAAAATTGATTGCTTATATGAAAAAATATCATGTAGCATTGTTTTTTATGTTTTTGTTTGCGGTAGCTGGTACAATCTTTAATATTGTAGGTCCAACCATATTGGGGCAGGCAACAACGGAAATATTTAATGGATTGATGCTAAAAATAAATGGTACAGGCGGCATAAATTTTGATAAAATAGCAAATATATTGCTTCTGCTTTTGATATTGTATATAGCAAGTGCTTGTTTTTCCTTTATACAAGGTATTATTATGACAGGAATATCGAATGATGTGTCTTATACCATGAGAAAAGATATTTCTAAAAAAATAAATAGAATGCCATTAAAATATTTTGAGAGTAGAACAACGGGAGAAGTGCTTTCTCGTGTGACAAATGACGTAGATACTTTGCAAATGAGCTTAAACCAAAGTGTGACACAGTTGATTACCTCTATTACAACATTGATAGGCGTATTTATTATGATGTTGCGTATTAGCATTACAATGACAGCTTGTGCTTGTATTATTATACCGCTTTCTTTGATAGTAATAGGGCTGATAACAAAACACTCGCAAAAATATTTCCAACAACATCAACGATATTTGGGAGATGTAAATGGTCAAGTAGAAGAAATTTATTCAGGGCATAATATTGTAAAAGTATTTAATAAAGAGCAGGAGACAATAGAAGAATTTCAGCAAGTAAATGAAAAATTATATGAATCTGCATGGAAATCGCAGTTTTTTTCTGGTATGATGATGCCATTGATGCAATTTATAGGCAATTTGGGCTATGTTATGGTAGCACTTTTGGGAGGATATTTGACGATTATAGGCAGGATACAAGTAGGTCAAATCCAATCTTTTTTTCAGTATATCAGAAACTTTACACAGCCTATGCAACAAATAGCACAAGTAAGTAATATGTTGCAGTCTTCAGCGGCAGCAGCAGAGAGGGTGTTTGAGTTTTTGGAAGAAAAAGAAGAAGACCAGACAGTAGAAAATGCGGTAGATATTGCAACAACAAGGGGCATTGTAGATTTTAAAAATGTGCATTTTGGATATAATGAGGGGCAAGTTATTATTAATGATTTTTGTTCCCATGTAGGCGAGGGACAAAAAGTTGCTATTGTTGGGCCAACAGGTGCAGGCAAAACGACTATTATTAAATTACTTATGCGGTTTTATGATGTCAATAGCGGGGGCATTAGTATCGATGGTCATGACTTAAGAGAATTTAATAGGACAGAGTTGAGGCAGTTGTTTGGTATGGTGTTGCAGGATACGTGGCTTTTTAGTGGTACAATTATGGAAAATATCCGATATGGTAGATTAGATGCAACAGATG
Organism: uncultured Clostridium sp.; assembly: GCA_947246775.1. GTDB lineage: Bacteria > Bacillota > Clostridia > Lachnospirales > Anaerotignaceae > Coprocola. Next base: position 2,986 of record CAMXTM010000250.1, read on the forward strand.
AGGAAGTCATTGAGGCAGCAAAGGCAGCACACGCACACCATTTTATTATGACACAACCAGAGGGCTATCATATGGTGCTAAATGAAGAAACAAGCAATATTTCACAGGGGCAAAAGCAGCTATTGACAATTGCAAGAGCAATTTTGGCAGACAATAAAATTATGATACTAGATGAAGCAACAAGTTCTGTAGATACTAGAACAGAAGTGCAAATCCAAAAGGCAATGGATACACTGATGAAAGGGCGTACCAGTTTTGTCATTGCACATAGACTTTCTACGATTAGAGATGCAGATTTAATATTGGTCATGAAAGATGGCGATATTATAGAACAGGGAAATCATGAAACACTTTTAAAACAGAATGGCTTTTATGCACAGTTGTATAATAGTCAATTTGAAAAAGCGGAAGCAATATCATAGGGGGATAAAATATGGCAAAGTATAAGATATTAGCAATAGAAAGACAATATGGCAGTAGTGGTTTAGCAGTAGGAAAGGAAGTTGCAAGGAGATTAAATATCAACTGTTATGGGCGAGAAATATTAGAGATGACAGCAAAAAATATGAATGTGCAGCCAGAAAATATAGAGCATATGGAAGAAAACGCACAAAAGAGCTTGTTGTATGACTTTGCGCTTTTGGCAAGGAGTGGATTGACAGGAAATGGATTGCAAGAAGATAGGAGAGTTTTTTTAGAAGAAAGTACCATTATAAAACAGTTGGTGATGCAAGAAAATTGTGTTATTGTGGGGAGATGTGCTACAGGGGTATTAAAAGAGAGAAAAGATTGTTTAAAAGTGTTTATTTATGCAGATTTGACGTATAGGGTTAAAACAGCTA
>CAMXTM010000251.1 GCA_947246775.1 uncultured Clostridium sp.
CGTGTTTTAGGTGAAGTGGTTGATATTTTTACAAATAATATCCATATGGACGATACAGAAGAAAGCAAAGATTTACTTGGCAGAACATATGAATATTGTATTATGCAGTTTGCAGCACATGAAGGAAAAGGCGGTGGTGAATTTTACACACCATCAAGCATAGTAAAAACGATTGTTGAAATATTAAAACCTTTTGAAAATTGTAGAGTATATGACCCTTGTTGTGGTTCAGGTGGTATGTTTGTACAGTCTGTTAAATTTATACAAGCTCATAGTGGAAATAGAAATCATATTTCTATTTATGGACAGGAGAGCAACGCTGATACTTGGAAAATGGCAAAAATGAATATGGCAATTCGTGGTATAGAAGCTGACTTTGGCTCATATCATGCAGATACATTTTTTAATGATTTGCACACAAATTTAAAAGCTGATTTTATTATGGCAAATCCTCCCTTTAATTTGTCAAATTGGGGACAGGAGAAGCTTATTGATGATGTCCGTTGGAAATATGGTGTACCACCAGCAGGAAATGCAAATTATGCTTGGATACAGCATATGATACATCATCTTTCACCAAATGGAAAAATTGGACTTGTACTTGCAAATGGTGCTTTATCTACACAGTCAAGTGGTGAGGGAGAAATCAGAAAAAAAATTATTGAAGCTGATTTGATAGAAGGCATTGTTGCTTTGCCAACACAGCTTTTTTATAGTGTTACAATTCCTGTTACACTGTGGTTTATCAGCCGAAACAAAAAGCAAAAAGGAAAAATATTGTTTATTGATGCACGAAAAATGGGTTATATGGTTGATCGTAAGCATAGAGATTTTACAGAGGAAGATATTAACAAACTCGCTAATACATTTGAAGCATTTCAAAAAGGCACTTTGGAAGAGGTCAAAGGATTTTGTGCGATTGCAGCAACAGAGGAAATTGCAAAACAAGATTATATTCTTACGCCAGGTAGATATGTTGGCATAGAAGAACAAGAATATGATGATGAACCTTTTGAAGAAAAAATGACAAGGTTGACTTCTGAATTATCTGAAATGTTCAAAAAATCCCATGAATTAGAAAACGAAATAAAAAAGAAATTGGGAGCGATAGGATATGAAATATAATCTGGATAAGCGTGTAGAGAATGATATTATTAAAATAGCACAGAAAAATAATATAAAAAAAGTTATTCTTTTTGGTTCGCGAGCAAGGGGAACTAATAGAGAACGAAGTGACATTGACCTTGCAGTAAGCGGTGGAAATAGTATGAATTTTTATTTTGATTTGGAAGATGAGGCTTGGACACTTCTGTTATTTGATGTGGTAAATCTTGATGAAAAAATTTCTGATGAACTAAGAAAAGAAATTGAAAGAGATGGTGTTGTGATTTATGAAGAAGTTTGATAACTTTTGTAAAGCATTAAGTAATTTAAAAGAAGGTTTATATTTGAATGAGCCATATACTATTGTTGAGCAAACAGGAATTGTTGGTTTATTTGAGATTTGTTTTGAACAGGCTTGGAAAATGATGAAAGAAGTTTTAGAAAGTCATGGCAGATTTGACAATAAAATTGGTTCTCCAAAGGCTATTATAAAAATTGCATATGAATGTGGAATGATTGATAGTCAAAATGAATGGCTCGAACTACTAGAAATTAGGAATATTTTAGCACACACATATAATGATGAACAAGCAATCAATGCTGTTAGAAAATTAAAAAATGGATATATAAAATTTTTCGATGAACTGAAAGAAAATATTGAAAATGATTGGCTGATAGATTGATTGGGGGTGATTGGGCATGATATGTAAATTAAAAGAAATAGTAAATGTAACAATGGGACAATCTCCAAAATCAGAATATTATAATTTTGAAGGTAAAGGAACACCTTTTCTACAAGGAAATAGAACTTTTGGCTTTAAAAGACCAACATTTGATACGTATACAACTTTAGTAACAAAAATAGCTAAAGCAGGTGATGTTATTATGAGTGTACGTGCTCCTGTTGGTGATTTAAATATAACCCCTATTGATATGTGTTTAGGACGTGGAGTATGTTCTTTAAAAATGAAAAATGGAAATCAAGAGTTTTTGTATTATCTGATGAAATATTATATGCCACAATTACTAAGCAGGGAAAATGGCACAGTATTTAGTTCTATCAATCGAAATGATATAATCGGATTGGAAGTAAATATTCCCTCTAATAAAATAATACAACAGAAAATTTCCAATTACTTAACAATAATTGATGATAAAATAGAACTGAACAACAAAATAAACCAAAATTTAGAGCAGCAAGCACAAACTTTATTTAAAGAATGGTTTATCAAATTTTCTCCTTTTTCATGTGATGATAACTTGCCTGATAACTGGCGTGTAGGTTCTGTTGGAGAGATTATTGAATTACATGACTCAAAACGTATACCTCTTTCTGGTGCTCAAAGAAATCAAATGGAAAAAATTTATCCATACTATGGTGCAACTTCTCTTATGGATTATGTAGATAACTATCTATTTGATGGAATTTATCTTTTACTTGGAGAAGATGGTACAGTTATCGATGACAAAGGATTTCCAATATTACAATATGTATATGGAAAATTTTGGGTTAATAACCATGCTCATATCTTAACTGGTAAACTTGGATTTTCAGTAGAAGAATTATACTTATTGTTTAGTATGACAAATATAAAATCTCTTGTAACAGGTGCAGTACAACAAAAAGTCAGTCAAACGAACTTAAAAAAAGTGCCTGTTGTTATTCCACCACATAATATATTAGTTGATTTTGATAATATAATTCAACCTATGTTTGCTCAAATTCGTAACATAAATGTAGAAAATCAAAGGCTTTCAACTTTAAGAGATACTCTCTTACCAAAACTTATGTCTGGGGAGCTTGACGTATCCAATATTGATATTTAAACTGACTTGATACAAATAGGAGGTATTACAATGATAGATGCTGCATACAGAGAGGCAAACTACGAAAATGCAATTATGGAACTGTTCGGCAATATGGGTTATGAGTGCGTTTATGCTCCTGATATTGAAAGAGATTTCAAAAGTCCATTATATGACCAAAAACTGGAGGAATGTTTGTATTATCTTAATCCAAATTTACCTAATGAAGCAATTCAAGAAGCATTATATAAACTAAAAAATTTTGAAAATGGCGAACTTGTGCAAAAAAATGAAGTGTTTACAAATTATATTCAAAATGGTATTGAAGTAAATTATACTCAAAATAGTGAACAAAAAAGTGGTATTGTCAAAATTGTTGATTATGATACTGTCAATAATAATTCATTTATTGTTGCTAATCAATGGACATTTATTGAAAATAACACAAAACGACCAGATATTATTGTGTTTTTGAATGGTTTGCCTGTTGTTGTGATGGAGTTAAAGTCGCCATCAAGAGAAAATACCGATGCTTCAGAAGGTTATAAACAGCTTAGAAATTACATAAAAAATGATATTCCATCCATGTTTATTTATAATGTAGCTTGTGTGATGAGCGACCAACTTACAACACGAATTGGCACAATTACTTCAAATGAAGATAGATTTATGGAATGGAAAACGGTTGATGGCAATTATGAAAATACACAGTTCGCACAATTTGATACTTTTTTTGAAGGTATATTTCAAAAAGACAGATTTCTTGATATAATCAAAAATTTTACTTGCTTTTCCAAAACGGGAACGGAAAGTATAAAAATTATAGCAGGTTATCATCAATATTTTGCAGTAAATAAGGCAATTCATTCTACCAAAAGAGCAACACAAACAGATGGAAAAG
>CAMXTM010000252.1 GCA_947246775.1 uncultured Clostridium sp.
ATAACTGTACGACTGTCATCTCTTTTATGAGGTGGAGCGCTACGAATATTTAGTAATACATTTTTTGTATTACTAATGATTTCCGGCGTAAAAGTCGGCTTTTTTTTTATCAAAGTATATTTAGCAATATTATAAAAGCAGGAGTGAATAGCAAATGAAAAAAGTAAATTTAGCAGTTGTTGGTGCAACTGGTATGGTCGGCAGAACTTTTTTAAAAGTTTTAGAAGAAAGACAATTACCTATTGATAACTTTTATGTTATGGCTTCCAGTCGTTCCGCTGGTTCTACACTGACATTTAATGGAAAAGACTACATTGTAGAAGAATTAAATGAACATTCTTTTGACAAACCAATTGACATTGCTCTATTTTCCGCTGGTGGTGGCACAAGTGAAAAATATGCTCCAATTGCCGCAGCACATGGTTGTATTGTTATTGACAACAGCTCTCAATGGAGAATGGACCCAAATGTTCCTTTGATTGTTCCAGAGGTAAACCCTGAAGACATCAGTTGGCACAAAAACATTATTGCCAATCCAAACTGCTCCACTATACAGGCAATGGTTGCACTAAAACCTTTAGATGACAAATTTAAAATTAAACGTGTCGTATATTCTACTTATCAAGCAGTATCTGGTGCAGGTGTTGCTGGTTGGAAAGATTTGGAAAACGGCTTAAAAGGGGAAGAACCTAAAAAATTCCCTCACCCTATTGCAAACAACTGCTTGCCTCACATTGATGTCTTCTTAGACAATGGCTACACAAAAGAAGAAGAAAAAATGATTAATGAAACAAGAAAAATATTACATCACCCTGACTTGAAAGTAACTGCAACTACAGTACGTGTTCCTGTATTTGACAGTCATAGCGAGTCTATCAATATTGAATTTGAAAACGCTTTTGATATGAAAGACGTTTTTGAAACATTAAAAAATGCACCTGGCGTAATCTTAGAAGATGACCCTCAAAATAATGTTTATCCTTTAGCAATCAATGCTGCTGGTCATGATGAAGTTTACATTGGTAGAATCCGTCGTGACGAAAGTGTTGACAATGGTATTAACATTTGGGTCGTTGCAGACAACATTAGAAAAGGTGCTGCAACTAACGCAGTTCAAATTGCTCAAGTTATTATTGAAAATATGCAGTAAAATTTTTTGGAGGTGTTTTTTATGTCTTTATTTACAGGTTCTGGTGTTGCACTTGTAACACCTATGCAACAAGATGGTAGTGTTAATTTTCCCGTATTAAAAGAATTATTAGAGTTCCAAATCGAAAATGGTACAGATGCGATTATTATTTGTGGTACAACTGGCGAAGCATCTACTATGACAGACGAAGAACAAATCGAAACAGTTCGTTTTACAGCCGAAGTAGTAAATAAACGTATTCCTGTTATTGCAGGTGCTGGCAGCAATGACACAGCTCATGCAATTGAATTAGCTAAAGGCTGTCAAAATGCAGGTTCTGATGGTGTTCTTTTAGTAACTCCTTACTACAACAAAACAACACAAAAAGGATTAATACATCACTACACAGCAATCGCAAACAGCATTGATGTTCCAGTAATCCTTTACAATGTACCAAGCCGTACAGGTTTAAATATTGCACCAAAAACTTGCTATGAACTTTCTAAAGTGGAAAATATTGTTGGTATCAAAGAGGCTAGCAGTAATTTTGCAAATATTACACAGATTGCAGCACTTTGTGGTCCTGATTTTGATTTATATTCTGGAAATGATGACCAAAATATTCCTATTATGTCATTAGGCGGAAAAGGTATTATTTCTGTACTTGCCAATGTTGCACCAAAAGATGCACATGATATGGCAGCAAAATTCCTTGCTGGTGACACAAAAGGTGCAGCAGAATTACAATTAAAATCTATTGAGCTAATTAACGCATTATTCTGTGAAGTAAATCCTATGCCTGTTAAAAAAGCGCTCAACCTTATGGGATTCAATGCTGGTCCTTGTAAAGCACCTCTTTGTGAAATGGAACCTCAAAATGTGGAATTACTGAAAAAAGCAATGCAAAACTATGGTTTATTAAAATAATTTTTAGCTTAAGGTGCAGTAAAAACTGCACCTTTTTGTAAAAAGAAAGGAGTTTTTTTATCATGGTAAACATTATTATGCATGGCTGTGGTGGTCATATGGGTCATGTAGTAGCATCTGTTGTAGAAAAAGACCCCTCTTGTCAAATTGTCGCAGGAATAGACCCAAGAGATGTACAGGCAAATTTTCCTACTTTTAAAAATCTTTCTGAATGTAACGTAGATGCAGATGTAATTATTGATTTTTCTACTGCTTCTGCTATCAGTGAACTTTTGGAATTTTCAAAACAAAAACAAATTCCAGCCGTGATTTGTACAACTGGAATTTCTGAAGAGGTTTTAAACCAAATTAGTGAAACAAGCAAATCCGTTGCCATATTAAAATCCGCTAATATGTCCGTTGGTGTCAATCTTTTAATCAATATTGTAGAAAAAGTGGCGCAAACTTTATCAGAAGCTGGTTTTGATATTGAAATATTAGAAAAACATCACAATCAAAAAATTGATGCTCCAAGTGGCACAGCACTTGCCATTGCAGATGCCATCAAAGCCTCTCTCTCTGAAGAACATCACTATGTTTTTGACCGCTCTCAAAAGAGAGAAAAAAGAGAAAAAACAGAAATCGGTATCCATGCTGTAAGAGGTGGCACAATCGTTGGCGAACATGACATTATTTTTGCTGGACGTGATGAAGTCATTGAGCTAAATCACAAAGCAATGTCAAAAGACATCTTTGCAGTAGGTGCAGTAAAAGCGGCTAAATTTTTAGCTGGACAAAAAGCTGGTCTTTATACAATGAAAGATGTTATGGAATAAAAAACAAAAGGTAGTAAACTAAAGTTTACTACCTTTTGTTATCTTTTCTTACTTATTAAACTTTTTATATTATCCATAATATGGTTTTTTACAACTCTTTCTTTCCTAATTGTCGCTGAAACTTCCTAATTGTACCGAAAAATCAAAAAATGGGCTAATTGGATATGCTATACTTATATCAGTATAAATTGATAAAGAAAGGAGTGATTTTCTATGCTGATATATTTATGTGATGATTCAGAAAGCGATATTCTCCGTCTAAAACATTATTTAGATAAATATGCACAACAAATGGGCTTTCATTTTGAACTTGTTCCTTTTTCTTCTAGCAAAGAACTACTGGTTGCTTTTAAAGAAGCTAGCCAAAAACCTCAACTCATGTTTTTAGACATTTTTATGCCAATCCTCAGCGGTATGGACGCAGCAAGGCAACTCAGACAGATGCACTATCAAGGTGGCATTATTTTTACAACTTCTTCTACAGAACACGCTATGGACAGCTATGAAGTAAATGCCCTGTATTATCTTCAAAAGCCCTATGAACGCAAACATTTTGAAAATGCAATGGAACGTTGTACTGCTTTATTTCAAGCTGAAAAATTTTCTTTTACTTTTTTACAAAAAAGAAAAAAAGTCTCTATGCCTTATGAAAATATTATTTTTTTTGAAACAGGACAAGCACATACTATTTTATTGCACACTACATTTGGTATCTATATTTTTCGTGACACAATTATGCAAATTATAGAAGAATTTCGTGGAATTGAATACTTTATGCCAATTGGAAGGAGCTTTTTAATTAATTTAAACTATGTCACTGGAAAAACAGAAAATGACATTATTATGTCTGACGGCTCTATTGTACAAATTCCCTTGCGAAAACAAAAAGAAGTCATTACGATTATAGAAAAATGG
>CAMXTM010000253.1 GCA_947246775.1 uncultured Clostridium sp.
TATCATAGCTCCCATACGATAAATAATACCAGGAATCGTTAAAATAGGAGAATGGATACTATCCATGATTGATTTTATCTCTGTTTCAATTTCATCAATCTGTGAGAAAAAATCTTGAATAAGCTTTATTGTGTGCTTCAACTCAAGAGATTTCGCAGGCATAACAGAGCCGATAGAATTTTTGGCAGCGTCTCTTACCGTAATCGCTTCTTCTTTGTTAAATCTGCCTTACAAAGCTTTCTTTAAAAGATTAGTAAGCTTTGTAAGGCTAGCACAAGCAATATAAGAAGCTCCTGAATAATCTAACAAAAGTTCGTATACAGCAGATAAGTGGAGAGAGGAAACAAGTTTTTCAAACTCAGGGAAGAGGATATTGACAAGTCGAGAAACAGACTGTTTTAATTGTACTCTTTCCTGAATTTTATCAAAACGATAACAAGTTAATGATTTTAGTTCTTCGTTATGATATAATATATCTGAGTAGGACTTCAAGACTACATCAGACATTAACATCATAGCGATAGTGCGGGCGTCAACCTTATCCGTTTTGGTCTTTCTAAGGCTTAGACTTTTTCTGTAAAGATTTGTATGTAACGGATTAATAACGAAGGTGGTAAGACCTTTATCAAGAAGATAGCCTAAAATATTATAGCTGTAATGTCCTGTAGCTTCTAGTCCTACTTTTATATTAGACAAATCATCAGGAGAACAGGATTTTATCTTTTGATAAAGCTCATCGAAACCCTCTTTATGATTGGATATAGTAAAGGTGTTAAATAATGCCTCGCCATCTGAATTCATAATAAAGCAGTCATGTTTTTCTTTCGCAACATCAATACCTACAAAAATCATACAAAACACTCCTTATAAAATAAATTTGATACTATTTAGAGCCACAGTTGCTCTTTGCGATTGTAACCTTGTTCTAAATAAACCCTCATGCGGTATCTAACTAATCAACAAATGTACAAAGAGACTGTGGTTAGAGCCTTTTTCAAACCATCAAGTGGTAGGAAGGAAAAACTAATCCACAGTACCTTATACATTATAGCATAAGTCCTTGATGAGGGACTTTAAAATACTATAACTATATAATACAAGGAGAGAAATGTAATGAAAAAATATAAATTAGCACTTTTTTATTAGCGACAGATTTCGCTAATCTAGCACAGGAAATAGGGTATATAGAAAAAGCTGGTGTACAATATTTACATTTAGATATTATGGATGGTCTTTTTGTACCAAGTTATTCTTTTGGTTTTCCAGTTTTAGAAAGTATTCGCAAAGTTAGTACTTGTTTTTTTGATGTGCATTTGATGATAGAAAATCCAGATTATTATTTAAAAAATTTTGTAAAAGCAGGTGCAGATAGTATTACAGTACATATAGAAGCGTGCAAACATTTAGAATGTACTATACAACAAATACATTCATTAGATGTGAAAGCAGGTGTAGCATTAAATCCTGCAACACCACTATCCGCATTAGATTGGGTACTACATGAAGTAGACACTGTATTGATTATGACAGTTAACCCTGGCTTTGGCGGACAAAAGTTTGTTACAAATATGCTTGAAAAAATTATGGAATTACATAATAGAATAATGAAAAAAATTTAAATGTAGATATTGAAGTAGATGAAGAAATATCAGAACATAACATAGAACAAGTTAAAAGCAGGTGCGAACATATTTGTGGCAGGTTCAGCAGTGTTTGGACAAAATACAGAGCAAAAAATAAATATACTTTTGCAAAAAATAGGTGCATTTGAAAGATAATCTAAATTTAAAGACAATTTATAAATTTTTAAGGATTGATTTCTGTAATTAATAGTAATCAGTCCTTTTAATTTTTTCTACAAAATAATACTACAATAACTTGAAAAAATTACTATTTTTATTAAATTATATGATATGTAAAACTCAATTTTTTCATTTAAAATATACTAAATTGAAAGTAATAAAATAAAGCAATACTCTAAAAATACATTTTGGAGCATTGCCTTATTAGTGTTGTTATTCTGCTACTTCTTCTATTTCCTTCTGTTCTTTATTTTCTTCTAGTCTAAGATTTAGAGCTTCTAAGGCATTGATATAACCTCTATATTTCTTATTTTGTTTTTTATCAAATTTTCTAGTAAGTTCAAGAAAGTCATATATTGATGTACCTATTAACTCTTTATTTAAAAATTGATTCTTTGGCTTAAACTTGGCAAAAAAGCTCAACCCTTCCATAATTTCTGCCCCTGTAATGATACCATTATTATCGCAGGCAATTAAAATGAGATAGCCAGAAAGTAACTTTCCTCTTTTTTGTCCAATACCAACATTGCCAAGTTTATGCACTCTTTTTACAGACTTCCTATAATCTTTTATTTGGAAATATCCACCTATTGCTTGCATTACAAATAAACAAAATACAATCAATAATAATGTAGAAGCACCACTTAACTGTCCCATTTTAATCCTCCTTTTTTATTCTATGTTATCAATTCTTTGTTGATGTCTGCTTCAGCAAATTGTTATAACTCCACAAATAATCCACACATCATATGCTTTTTTAATATCTTCTACTTTTGTGTATCTATAAAAAATCTCATAATTTTCATATTAGATTGATTAACATAATTTTCTTTATTTTATAAATTATGGGATACAAAATCAAATTTGTATCCCATATTGTGTATTTACTTCTAACAACTATTTATTTATAGAGAGAATACTCTGCTATAGCATATTTATTACAGAACGTTTCTTCCATACATTGCATCTTGTTCTTTTCTTAATTTGTAAATCAATGTTTCTCTATCAAGGTCAATCATGTCATATGTAATCAATTCGCCTTTTTTCACATCTTTTTTCATAACTGCTTTGTTTGTTACTATACCAAGTGGAACATATCCTTTTGCATGGGTTTCTTCTGCTGTAGCAATAGAACCATGTGTTGTAAATCCACCAATACCATCTATTGTTTGTCCAGCTTTCAAATCAATTTTTGCTCTTGTAATACATTCAGATACTAAACCGTCTTTTGCAACACAAGTTACTTCTCCGTCAATAACAGCTTTTGCAACTGTCAAAGGTGTTTCAAGGTTGCAAAGGTGATATGGTCTATATAATGTCCAAAGTGGTCCAGGACCCATGCTGTGGTAAGATAATTGATAAGCAATTTCTTCATTTGGTGTAGAGCAAGTTACGAATACACCAGGTGCAACACCATTTACATATTCTACAACACCATGTTTGTCTAAAATACCACCATCTTTTTTCAATTTGAAGATGTCATTTAATTCTTTGATACCTTCTGTACCTGGAGCTGTTTGTGGACCATGTCCGCCAATAACATCTGGAATTAATCCTGTATAGTTAGACATAGCTGTCATTTCAACCATTGTTTTTGTACCATCTTTGAATGCACAGAGCATTTTAGGGCTCATTTTTCTGCGTGTTGCTTCTTCTAATACTGTGTCTGGGTTGCAAGCATAGTCAAGTTTGTTGTTTTTACCTTTACCCATAACTTCTACTTTTAATCCCATAGCTGTTGCAAAGCAATATAATTCCATAACAGCACCTGGTTCATCACCAGCAGAACCTGTATAAATAACGCCTTCTTTTTCTGCTAATTTTCTAAGATATGGCCCAATAACTACGTCTGTTTCTACATTTAACATAACAACATGTTTTTTATTTCTCAAAGCATCTGTTGCTACTTTTGCACCAACATCAGGTACACCTGTTGCATCAATCGCACATTCTACTAAATTTGCACTGGAGATAAAACTTGCAT
>CAMXTM010000254.1 GCA_947246775.1 uncultured Clostridium sp.
AACGACTTCCATGCCGCACTCCTCTGCCTTTTTAGAAAGTGTGCCTAGTATATCATCTGCTTCGTATCCCTCTACTTCATATTGCTTGATATGCATTGCAGTTAACACTTGTTTTAATAGTGGCATTTGCTGACGTAATTCTTCAGGCATTCCTTTTCTTGTTCCTTTATATTCTTGGTACATTTTATGGCGGAACGTTGGTGCGTGCAAATCAAATGCGACAGCAAGGCAATCGGGCTTTTCTTCCTCTATTAGCTTAAACAGAATATTGAAAAAGCCATACACCGCATTGGCACACCATAAAATGCCCTGTTTGCTATACTATTTCCATCTATCATCATAAATTTCTTCATTTTTTGTTCTCTCTTTCCTTTGTGATATACATTCATAGCCTATTATACACTATTTTCTAATGAAAAAACTACAAAATAATAAAAAAGCAAGGTTTTTTTTCCTCGCTTTTTTTCTATTTTGATTATAAACTTTTTAATAATGCTGTCCCTTGTTGTATTATCTTTTGATACCTTTGCGCATTGACACTTTTTAGCCATGCTAATTTACCTGCAATTTCTTGCTTTGTCTGTTTTGGTACAGCTTCTCCAGCACTTTTCTTTTTCTCTGCATTATGAATCGATGCCCTCAATATTTTTATCCATTTTTTCGTTACACCGATTTGTTCATTATTGATAACAATACCTGTGATATACTGTCTTTTATGTTTTCTTAAAATATGTGTCTTTTCTTCATTCATATGGAAGCCCTCTTGCTCCACTATATTTTTAATGCTCTTTAAAAAGCTAACGATTGCAAGATTTTTTAAATCTCCACTATAGCTAAAACTCATATCGTCCGCATAACGTGTATAGGTAATACCCAGTTTTTGGCACAATCCATTGATGCGTTTATCCATTCTTTTACAAATAATATTGGTTATCATTGGGCTTGCTGGAGAACCTTGTGGCAAAATTCTATCTGATGTTTTAATATATTTTGTCTCATCTTTTATCTCTACTGCCATTCTTTCACAATAAGTACATATCATCGCAAGGATAGACGCAATATAGCCAGAATATCCCAAATATTGATACATTCCTCTTACTCTCTCAAAGGTAATCGTAGGGAAAAAGTCTTTTAAATCTATGTTAATTAACAAGTCTGGGCTTGTATTATGTACTTTTGCTCCTGTTAATACAGATTTTGATTTGATAAAGCCATGTGCTGCATCAGATACTTCTATTTTTTCTAGTATTTTTTCTAATATTTGCCTTTGCGCTGTTTTTAACTGTGTCTTTGGTGCTGCAATATGTCTTGTACCACCGCTTTTTTTCGGAATATCAAAACGGTAATAGTTATCAAATGTGACAACATCTCTATGATATGCAAGATAGCGCAAGGTGCTATAGTCTATTCCCAAAAGTTCTGCAACATCTCTATCGGTCTCTAGCACAGGCAAGCCATTTTGCTGCAATTTTTGTACATCATTTTCTTTTTTATGCAGCAAATTAGAATATCCTCTACCAATAAATAGGATATTTTCTGCTTTCTTTTTTTGCCATGCCTCTGTTTTTAACTGCTTTTGTCTTTCTCTTTCCGCTTTTCTCTCTGCTCGTCTCGCAATGGATTCTTTCATAATTTCCTGTGAAACAACAGCACGTATTTTTTCATAGTCCCATGTGTTTTGGTACTGTTTTTGTAGGGAATGTAATTTACTTTCGATTTCTCTTTTTTCTTTATAAACACCTGCTATTTGTTCAGACAGTTTTTGAAAAGCATCTAGCAATTTTTTTCTATTTTCAAAGTCTTGCTTTGTTTCATTTTGTTGACGTTCATATGGTGTTGGCAAATGTTCCGGCCAGAAACCATATTCTTGCATTTTTAAAAAGGTAAACTCTTTTTTACCCATCTCGCTCACTAATTTTCTATATTCAGACCTCGTATCCATTATAGCAACATCTCCATAATATCATTGATTTTATATTGTTTGTTATACTCCAAATTTTCTAATTTTAGCAATTTATAAGCCGCAACATAAAGTGCCAGAATATGCGCACAAGGTTCTGATATATTTCTTGCACCTCTTTTAAATGTAGAGCAACTGCAATCTAATTTTACAATCTGCCCATCTTGGTCGATGGTAATACTTGTCCTATCTGGTGCTTGCCAGCCATTTCCTTTATAGACTGTGGAAAATACAAATTCTTTTTTAGGAGTATACAGAATTGTCATGTTGTCAAATGTCTTTTTGCTCAGCTTTTGTACTTCCTTTTCCATATTTGTGATTGCGTAAAGTTCTACTGGAATAGGCTCATTACACAGTTGTCTAAATCTTACTTTATCATTAAGCACATCAAAATAAGCCTCGCCTTTCCGAAAAAGCATACCAATACCCGCTTTGACTTTATCTTTCTTTTCTTCTTTAAAGTGGTCAAAGATTTCTTCCATAGATAGACTGCGCTCTTTTTTCAAAAGGGAATAGACATCTTTATAATTTCCATTTCCTGTAAATCCAGCCATAATATTAAATGCTGTTCCCTTTACCCAGTCATTTGATGACCATGAACTAAATCCTACTGTCATAAACATTGTACCCATATCTGCCCTGATAAACTGTGGCATACCAAAGCCTAAAAAACGTACATAAAATGCCTTTGATAGTGGTATTAGTTTTTCTACTGTAAGCCATCTTCTTCTGCCCCAGATTTTTTCTTCTCTCTTTTGTTTTCCCTGATATATCGCATTTAAGGTTAGCACTGTTCCAAATGGCTCAAACACAATTTGCACTCTTTTTTGTGGCTCTAATATCCATTTCATATAACGAGGGCTTTTTTTCTCTTTATGTTTTCTCAAAAAAGCACAAATATCATACATATCTGCTGGTGTTAATTCAATTTCTATGCCGTCCAATGCCGCCGCTGAGGATACTTGATTAAAGCCTTTTATCCATGTTTCAGGTAAATCAATTTTCTTTTCTACATACTCTGGCACAATATCATTATCTATTACAAATCCGCCACTATTGATATTTAAGGTAACATCAGTATAACTACGAAATCTTTGCATTTCTTTTTCCAGTTTTGCAGAAAAATCAATATTTGTTGTACCCAGTTCTGGCTCTTGCAGTAATTCAAATTCTTTCATATCAACAGATAGACAACCATAGGTAGACTCATCAATGGAAAATGCTTCAAAAGAAACTTGGTCTTTATGTACAGTAATAACAGGGTCTAATACAAACCACAAATCATAGTCTCTATCCCTTAAAAATTTCCAAAAATCTCTTTCTATTTTATAGTAGTCTTTCCATGCATCATATTGGTCTATTTCTTTCTGTAATTGTGTTTTTATTTTTGAAAGTTTTGTAATTTCTTCGTTTTGCTCTGCTATTTCTTTATCACATACGTCCATTTTCTCTTTGAGTGCTTGTCTTACTTTTGGCGCATACTCTTTATGAGCTTTTATTCGCCTTTCAATTTCCTCATTGAGCCATTCAAAATACTCTGGTCGTTCCTTTGTTTGCTGACTCATATCAGAAATGACAATATCCCTTAACATCAACATCGCATCTCGAAATACCAAAGGGTGTTTTAATTTGCCCGAAAAGGAAACAGCTTCACTACGAGAAGAATCTGCACTAAATCCTAACATGGTTTTATCATTGTTTTGTATACATTGGGAAGGACTTGCATATTTATAATTTACTTGCATACGGCACAGCCTCCTTTCTGTATTTGTGCAAAGGTAACAAGCGCCCTTTCTGCATTG
>CAMXTM010000255.1 GCA_947246775.1 uncultured Clostridium sp.
TATTATCTCTTGTGAGAATACTAGAGCAAAACAACGAGACCTTAGTAGACGATTTGCCTATTACACAGCAACAACCTTACAGTTTTTTATTTGATGACAACAAGGGAAAAGAACTCTCTTGGAAAAATACTGTGGGCATGACCTCAGAAAAAACACAAAATTATGATGCAACACAAACAATCGACTACTTACAAGATTATTTTGACATTCCTAAAGAACTGCCTATCGAAATCGTAAGGAAAGCATTGGGTATCCGCTATGCTATGTATTTACAGCGCTATTATCGTTATCAGCCTGTTACGATTTCTTTAGATGTTTCTACCAAAACATTGGCAAATGTAGAAGAAATGAATGATGTATTTCCTTGTATCATTGTAGGCACAAATTCTTTACGAGATTATCCTCTCGGAAAATATTTTGCTCACATTATAGGTTATACTCGAAAAATGACAGACAACAACTACAAAATATACAAAGATGATGTGGACGAAGAAGGCAACAAAATCTATAC
This sequence comes from uncultured Clostridium sp., assembly GCA_947246775.1. Classification (GTDB taxonomy): domain Bacteria; phylum Bacillota; class Clostridia; order Lachnospirales; family Anaerotignaceae; genus Coprocola. The sequence goes on from CAMXTM010000255.1 coordinate 512, forward strand.
GATGAATGACATTGTAGGTCAATCTGGTATTGAATCTATTTACGAAAGAGAATTAAATGGAAAAGACGGAGAAATGGTTGTCGAAGTAGACAGCATAGGCAGACGTATGAACACAATAGAATCCAAAAATCCTGTTTCTGGTCAAGATGTATTTTTAACATTAGACGCTCGCCTTCAAAAGTCCGCTTATGATATACTAGAAAATACATTATGTGATGTTATCAAAAGAAAACTCAATGATGGCAGCGTTACATTACAAGAGTTATTCAGCCGTATGCTTGCCGACAACAGCATTTCTATTGACAAAATATGTTCTTCTATAGAGGGAGAACAATATGCCTTATATCAAAAAATAGTGGCACAAGACCCTACTTTTGAGCTGAGAGAACTCACAGAAGAAGAAAAACAGCAAGGAAAAGCAAACCCAAGAGATTTTGCACTACAAGTATTAACTTCTGCTGTAGACAGAGGTGAAATCTCACCTAGACAAATGATATTAGTATTGATTGAACAGGGAAAAATTTCAGCAGATGCACAATATTTAGCAAGTATTCAAAACGGTGTGATTTCTCCTTTGCAGGTTATCAATGACAAATTAGATGCTGGTGAGCTAACACCTGGTGACACCAATTTAGACCCTTGTACTGGTTCTGTTGTCATATCAAATGTAAACTCTGGTGAGGTTTTAGCAAGTGTAACGTATCCTTCTTATGACACAAATGAGTTTTCAAACAATTTTAACAACAGTTACTACATTGACTTAATACACAGGGCAAGCACAACACCACTTGTAAATAGACCTATGTCAGAAAGAAAAGCACCTGGTTCTACTTTTAAAATGATACCAGCGATAGCTGCACTAGAAACAGGCATGATTACACCAAACAGTACCATAACTGACTTAGGCTCTTTTACAAAAGCAGGAAAACCTTACCCAAAATGCTGGATATTTGGTAGCAGCGGCAGGACACATGGTCCTATTAATGTCGCTCATGCTTTGGAAGTGTCCTGCAACTACTTCTTTTATGAACTTGCTTATCGTATGGGAAATGTTGCAAATGGTACAACAGAGCAAGGTATTACTACCTTAAATGAATTTATGGCAGCATTTGGCTTAAATGATTATACTGGTGTAGAAATTGGGGAAAGTATGCCTATGATGGCAACTCCAACCGCAAAAGAACGCTCCGCACGTACGATTAATCCAAATGCATCAGATGCCCAAGTACAATGGTCAGATGCGGATTCTATTCGTACTTATATAGGGCAATCCGTAAACAATTATGCACCAATACACATGACAAAATATATCGCAACATTGGCAAATGGGGGAACAAGATACAAAATGCACATGGTATCTAAATTGATGAATGCCGATGGCACAACTGCACAAAAAGTAGACGAACAAATAGAAAATATATTAGAAATTCAGCAGCAAAATTTAGATATTGTATATCAAGGCATGCTTCTTGTTACATCTGGTCAAAAAGGAACACTGCGTACCATATTTAAAGATTTTCCAATACAGGTTGCAGCAAAATCTGGTACAGCAGAAGAAGATAAGTCAAGAAGTTCTCATAGTTGGTTTGTTTGCTTTGCTCCTTATGATGACCCACAAATTGCAGTTACTGTACTACTACCTTATGGAGAAATTTCTGGTTCGCCTTCTGCTTTCATCGCAAGGGAATTTATAAGGGATTATTTGGGCTTAAATTATGAACCTACAACCCAATATATGGAAAATATATTAGCCGAATAATTGGGGGGAAAATACATTATGAACCAAGAAAATTATGTCATGTTTAAGGGGACAAAAAATGGGATTAACATTTTATTACAACAAGACATTTCTTTTTCAGAATTAAAAACGCTCTTTGAAAAAAAAGTAATAGAATCTGCTAAATTTTTTGAAAATGTTAAAACTTCTATTGCTTTTCAGGGCAGAACACTCTCGCAGGAAGAAGAAAAAGAACTTTTAGAAATTCTTTCAGAACATACTACAATGACAATTACTTTTATCAGAGATGCTCAAAAAGAAGATAAATCACAAAAGATTCCAGAGGGTGTTACGCTTCCTGAGGAGATGGAACAATATTATATTACAAAGTATCACAAGGGTTCTATCCGCTCGGGACAATGCCTTACCTTCGATGGTAGTGTTGTTGTAATTGGTGATGTCAACCCTGGGGGAGAAATTAAGGCATCTGGAAATGGTATGTTAAATGCTTTTGTTTCTGCTCTATATATGATACCTGTACAGTTACGTATTGCAGATATTATTACTCGTTTTCCAGAAGAAAACAAAAAGGTCCAAAACCACCAGAATTTGCTTATGTGGAGGACGGACAAATATACGTTATGCCACTCGCTTGAAGAGCAGAGTCTCGCAAACAAAATCAAAAACATCGTCATATGCTGCTACAAAAAGCAATGGCTTTCCATTACTTCTCAGGTTTACAACATATTAAAAATGTATGGAAAAAGCAATAGCTCTTGCGAGACTTGGGGACCTCTCCATAGCATACAAAATTATTTTGTCGTCTTTTGCGGTAGCAAATCATAATTTGCTAAAAAAAAAGAGTGCAAAATGGTAATACTTTTGTTAATATATAAATATACAAGCTATTTTTATACTAATTTGAAAAGCAAACCGAAAAATGCTTTGTTTTCGGCTTAGATTGTCGAAAGGATACACAATCTTTTTATATCATAAAAACCGCAGCAGCGGAAAAAGTCAATTCCAGAACTAGGGGGAAATCATACATGAGTGAAGTTATCGTTATAACAAGTGGTAAAGGTGGTGTTGGTAAAACAACCACGAGTGCAAACATTGGTTGTGGTCTTGCACTCACTGGCAAAAAAGTTGCACTTGTAGATGCAGATATTGGATTAAGAAATTTAGATGTTGTTATGGGACTAGAAAATCGTATTGTATACGATTTAGTTGATGTGGTAGAAGGTAATTGCAGATTAAAACAAGCGCTTATCAAAGACAAACGCTACAATGGTTTATTTTTATTACCTGCTGCACAAACTAGAGACAAAGATGCTGTTTCTCCTGAACAGATGCAGAAACTTTGTGAAAGCCTAAAAGAAGAAGAATTTGATTATATCATTATAGACTGCCCTGCTGGTATTGAACAAGGTTTTAAAAATGCCATAGCAGGTGCAGATAGAGCGATTGTCATCACCACACCAGAAGTCTCTGCTGTAAGAGATGCTGACAGAATTATTGGTCTTTTAGAAG
>CAMXTM010000256.1 GCA_947246775.1 uncultured Clostridium sp.
TTTCCTTCTTGTTTTAAAACATAACTATCTCCATCAAAGAATATATTATTACGAAATGTAATAAATGCAAAACCATCACCTTTTGAAACTTCTATATCGTTTTGCAGGTTGTTCTGCTCTATATACTGTGACAATGTATAAAATAATTCATCAAAGTCATCTAAAGGCTCCGTTTGTTCAGAAGTTGTAACCGTTTCTTCACTCTGTTGCTCACTGGATTCTGATACAGGTTGAACTTCTTCTATTGCATTTGGATTAAAAGCTCTTACCAAAATTTCATATTTTCCTTTGTCTAAACTTGACATAGAATACAACAATACAAAAAAACATAACAACAGCGTTACCATGTCGCCATAGGTATCCATCCAATTGGCTCCACCTCCGCCGCTTTTTTTCCTCCTGCCCATTATAACACCTGACCTCTAATTAATCTATTTAAATTTGATTTATTTTCTTATTTTCATGAATTTTCCTAAATTTTTATATTATTCCCTGCTTTCCTCAGATGCTTCTTCTCTTTGACCTTGTGGCAAGAAAGAAATTAATTTCTCTTTCAAAAATTTAGGATTTTCTCCCGCTTGTATGGACAATACACCCTCAATAATAATCGTCTTACACAATTCTTCTTCAGAATGTCTTATTTTTAACTTTGTTGCGATAGGGTTAAATATTAAGTTCGCCAAAATACAACCATAAAATGTTGTTACCAATGCAACTGACATACTCGCTCCAAGACTGCTTGCTCCTCCACTATCAGTCAAGTCCATACTTCTTAACATATTAATCAAACCAACCAATGTACCAATCATACCAAACGCTGGTGCCGTCGAAGATGCCCTCTCATACATTCCAACTACCTCATCATGCCTTGCTACCAAATTGTCCAAGTCATTGTTGAGCATCTCTTTTACTCTGTCTGCATCTGTTGCGTCTACAATCAACATCAAGCCTTGTCTGAAAAATGGGTCATCTATTTGATTTGCTTTTTCCTCCAAAGCTAAAAGTCCATTCTTTCTTGCAACTTGTGCAAACTCTACCAATGTATCTATGTACTCCATTGGGTCAAATTTTTTGCCATCCATCATAATTTTTAAATGCTTTGGTATCGCTTTTAAATGTTTTGGAGAGTAGTTTGCAACAACCGCTGCAATTGTGCCTCCTACAACGATAATTGCACTAGGAGGGTCTGCAAAGTTTCCAACATTGCTTATTACATATTTAATGCCTTCGCTTGTATCAAGTGCAATACCATTAATAATAAATGCAATACCGACTATCATACCAATAATTGTTGTTAAGTCCATAACATGCCTCCGCCAATTCCTTTATATATCTTCTTGACCAGTTTGTTCTATATTTATTTTCTGATGCCATTTATATATTTTGGCATTATAATCAATAATTTTTGCTACAATTTCTTCTGCACTTTCTCTTACTACATAGTAGTCCTTGTTCATCATAATAATTTTACTCTCCGGAATCATTTCAATTCTCTCAATTTGCCCACAATTGATAATAAATGGTTCTTTATTTAGTTTTGTTAGCTTAATCAACATAAGCCCCCCTTTTTTTATATTTACAGCTCAGCCAGAGCAAGCGCTTTCCCCTGCTCCGGCTTTCGCTATATTATTTATTACCGTTTCATATTAACCAATTCTTCCAACATCTGGTCTGTTACTGTAATAATTCTTGTATTTGCTTGGAATCCCCTCTGTGTTGTAATCATTTCTGCAAATTCATTCGCAACGTCAACATTTGCCATCTCCAAACAACCTGTTTGCAATCTTCCTGTATTGCCATCACCAGGTACAAATGCTTCTACTGTACCTGTGTTGCTTCCTATATCATAATAAGAACCTGTACCCATTTCCAAACCACCAGTATTTGGAACATTCGCTACAGCAATAATACCAAGTGCAAATGTTTCTCCATTTGGCATCTTTGCTACTACAGTACCTGAGTTTTCAATCGAAATTTCTACCTTTGGTACTTCGCCATCTTCTGCTGTAACTCCATTATTTCCAGTGTTTTCTACTTCTGGTACTTTGATTGGTACAAGATTATTTTGGTTTACTGTTGCGTCATCTGGCAATGGGAATGTTGTACCATCTTCATAACTAAAACCATATACAACATAACCTTGTGAATCTACCAAAAAACCATCTTCGTCTACATTAAAATTACCAACTCTTGTCAGTTTTAATGATGTAATATCCATTTGGTTTCCTGTTCCGCCACCGCCATCTGTAGCACCTTGTTTTGGATTGACACCAGTTGTTCCTGTTGGTAATTTATTACCTACCAAAAAGAATCCATTTCCGATAATCATAACGTCAGATGCATTTCCTGTTGCCGCTGGTGTACTACTCTCAAAAATCTTATCAATAGAACCTAATTTACATCCATAACCTACTTGATATGCATTTGTACCACCAAAAGAGTCTGTACCATTTGATGCATGAGATGTTGTGGTGTACAATGCTTCCTGAAATGTAGCACGAGATGTCTTAAATCCATATGTGTTACAGTTGGCAATATTATTGCCGATAACGTCCATTTTAGATTGATGTGTTTTTAAACCTGCTATTGCAGCATACATTGACCTAACCATTTATTTATTCCTCCTAAACCATTGCTGTTATTGAGGGCAGACAGTCATTCTGCCCTCTTAGCCTCCATAAAATGGTCCAGCTTATAGTATAACAGCACTATCTATTTTTGTAAAAATATTATTTTTCATTTCGGCTCCGCTTAATGTTGTCACAACAATGTTGTTGGGAATATTTACAATAAATACTTCCTTTGGTCCTATAATTACAACATCTTTCGCCCCTTTTTGCTTCGCTTTTGCAACTGCATTATTTAGGTCATTCATAAGAGCTGTTGTAACTTCGATTCCCCTCTGGTCAATTCTTTCTTTGGCGTGCTTTGAAAACTGCACCTCTTTGGTCTCTTGCAGTCTCTCTTGCAACATTTGCTCAAAGCCAATGCCCCTTTGACCAGCTTGCACTTTTTGTAATTCTGAACCTCTTATTCCATTGATTGCTTGATTGTTATTTACATTCTGAACCATACAACATTCCCCTATCTTGCTCTAATAAAGCTTATGCCTCTGGTTTGACTTCTTCTGTACTTTCTGTTTTGTCTGTATCCGTTTTATCGGTGTTCTCTGTCTTATCTGTATCTGTTTTATCATTTTCTACTTTATCGTTGTCCTCTGTTTTGTCTGTTTCTTCACTATCTAAGACACCTTGTGGAATCTTTCCAACAGCCATAATCTGTGACAAACTATATGATTTTCCATCTACAAATACTACTGTTTCACCACCATACAATCCAGTACCAGTTACCAAACCCTCGATTGTTTTTAAATTTCCTTTTGAATCTTCCGCTGCAATTGTCACTTCTTTTCCTACCAATGATGCAGAATAATTTGTAACCGCAATATCATTCATATTTGTAATTGCTGTTTGCAACTCTGTCATTGTTTGTATAGAAGACATCTGTGACAACTGTTGCATCATTTCTGAGTTACTCATTGGATTTGTCATATCCTGATTTTGCAACTGTGCTGCAATCAATTTCAAAAAGTCTGTTGAATCTAATGTCGTTTTACTATATGTGCCATTCTTTTTTAATGCTTCCTGCGCTTTCTTATTATACGCAGCACTTACGCTATCTATTTCCATAAACATTTCCTGCTACTAAAAATATATACAAAAGTATATATTAGATGATTCGGGTAAATCTC
>CAMXTM010000257.1 GCA_947246775.1 uncultured Clostridium sp.
AAACAAAATAATATTTCAGAAGAAATGCGTGTACTTTATGTTGCACTGACAAGAGCAAAAGAAAAATTGATATTAACAGGAAGTATCAAACAAAAAGAGATAGAAAAGAAAATAGAAAGATGGAGCGAATGTGAAGTAATGGAAAATGGTATGTTATCCTATTATAAAATGGCACAAGCAAGAAATTATTTGGATTGGGTAATGCCTGCTATGTTTCAGCATAAAGCAGGAAAGAAATTTTTAAACGAACTCGGCTTTTTATGTGATAGTCGATTAGCTTTAGAAGATACATCAGAATGGAATATTACATTAGTGGAATCACCAAAAGAAATCGGTAATGAAATATTGCAAGATGAAAGACGAAAACAAATAGAGGATTATTTTGACCAATGGGATAATGAAAAGGACTATAGTGGAAAAAAGGAACAAATATTCAATACTTTAAATTGGCAGTATGATAAACAATTATCTACAAAATTGCAAATGACGATTTCTATATCTGAAATTAAAAGAAAATGGCAGCAAGAAATGGGTTTGTTAGAGGGAGAACAACAATTCACTGTTGCTATGAAAGTGCCTAAATTTGAAAAAGAAGAAAAAAAATTGACATCAGCAGAAGTTGGTATTGCAACACATACCTTTATGGAGCAGTGTGATTTGACTAAAAAATACACAAAACAGGAAGTGGAACAACAAATTGCTTTATTAGTAGAACAAAATGTACTGACTGAAAAAGAAGCAAAAGCATTAAATGCTTATGAAATAGCAAAGTTTTTCCAGTCTGCACTAGCTGAGAGAATTAGAAAAGCAGATAGCATTGAAAAAGAAAAATGCTTTAGTATGATGGTAGAAGCAAAAGAAATCTTTACACAAAAAGAATATGCATTTGTAGAAGATAGTGTTATTATAAATGGTATCATAGACTGTTTTTTTGAAGAAAATGGCGAAATTGTACTAGTAGACTATAAAAATGATAGATTATGGGGACAAAAAACAGTGGATACACTAAAAAAACAGTATGATATACAAATGAAGTTTTATAAAAAGGCATTAGAAAAAGCAACAGGAAAAAATGTAAAAGAAATCTATTTATATTCTTTTGCACTGGGAGATGCAATTTTGATAGAGTAATGGGGGAAGAAAAATATGGCGTATGTGTTGGTAATACTGTCAGGCATTTGCTGGGGGTCTATTGGATTATTTACAAAAAGATTTACAGCAACTGGATTTACGGAAATGGAATTGCTTTTTGTAAAAATGTTGATAGATATGATATTGATGATAGTAATATTGTTGATAAAAAATAGAAAATTATTGTGTTTAAAAAAGATAACAGACATTCGCTATTTTATAGGCACTGGTATTTGTAGTTATACGTTTTTTAACTGGTGTTATATGAAAGCAATTGGAGAAACAAGTTTAGGTGTGGCGGCAGTATTGTTGTATACTGCGCCTGCCATTGTTATGATTTGTTCCTTGTTTCTTTTTGGAGAAAAGCTAACAAAATTAAAATGTATTGTGCTTGCTATGACATTTTTAGGTTGTGTTTTTGTAACGGGAGTATTAGGTGAATCAGGAGGTAGTTATACTGCAAAGGGTATCCTATTTGGACTATTTTCAGGCATAGGCTATGCATTATATAGTATATTTAGCACTTTTGCAATCAAAAAAGGCTATGATTCTTTAACCATTACACTCTATACATTTGTTTTTGCAGCAGCCTTTACCTTTTTTTTAGTCAATCCTGCTGATTTAGTTCAGAAAGTAATGCAGCAAGGTTTTTTTGATATTGTTTTGTTTTCTGTAATAACAGCACTGATACCATATATTTGCTATACAAAAGGATTAAGCGATATGCCAGCAAGTCAAGCATCAGTACTTGCCACAGTAGAGCCAGTGGTAGCAGCACTGATAGGAATATTGATATTTAAAGAGTCTGCTTCTTTCCAAAAAATATTTGGCATTATATTGGTATTAGGTGGTGTTTTTGTTCGTGTAATTGGAGAAAAAGAACAAAAACAAAAAATGTAAGAATTTTTTAAGAGAAGTAATCTATGATTTGTAAATTTATATTGCTATAATTGCAATTAGGGTGCTTTAATATTATGATATAAGAAGGTGAAAAAAAGCAATTTAAGGAGGGGCTTTATAAAAATGGAAAAGTTTAATATATTAGTGTGTGATGATGAAAAATCAATTGTAGATGCAATAGAAATTTATTTAAAACAAGAAAATTATAATATTATAAAAGCCTATAATGGCGAAGAAGCACTACAGGCATTAGAAGAAAATGAAGTGCATTTAATCCTTTTAGATGTTATGATGCCAAAATTAGATGGATTAAATGCAACAATCAAAATTAGAGAAAGACTCAATATACCAATTATTATATTATCTGCAAAATCAGAGGATACTGACAAAATATTAGGGTTAAATTTTGGCGCAGATGACTATATTACAAAACCATTTAACCCTTTGGAATTATTAGCCAGAGTAAAAAGCCAAATGAGAAGATATACTACACTAGGTAGCATTGCAGAAAAAAGCAATATGATTAAAATAGGCGGTTTAGAATTAGATAAAGATGCAAAGGAGGTGCGTGTTGAGGGAGAAAAAGTAAAATTAACTGCTACAGAATATGGTATATTACAGCTTTTAATGGAAAATGCAGGAAAAGTATTTTCTATTGACCAAATTTATGAAAATGTTTGGAAAGAACTTTCCTTTGCACCAGAAAATACAGTTTCTGTACATATTAGAAGAATAAGAGAGAAAATTGAAATCAATCCAAAAGAGCCAAGATATTTAAAGGTGGTGTGGGGAATTGGCTACAAAATCGAAAAAAACTAGGCAATATTTGGCTAGAACAAAGATTTTTGCAGCGATAATCTATTTTGTGGGAGTATTGGTGTTGTATTGCGCCAGTATGATATTTATGAATATTAGTCAAAATTGGCAGTATCAAGCGATTATGACAGACAGTTATTATGAAACAAGAAATTTTAGAAATTGTTTTAATGCACTGTTAACAGATGTTGTAAATACATCAATATTATATCAAGATGAAAATAGTATTGAGGCAGGAGAACATATTTCAAGAGAAAATTTGTTGGCAAGTTTTAAAAATTACTATAATATAATAGATGGAGTCATTACACAAAGTACAGAAGTAAATGATACCTATGATGGTTTAATTATCAAAAATCCAATACCAGAAAATTTACAAAGTAATTTTGAAGAATATAAGATGTTAATAGAAACACGTTTAGCACAGTATAGAAATATGCGTATACAAAACCAGTTAGAGTCTTATCGTAGTATGAAAAGAGAATTGAGTGATTTTGAAAACTTTTTTTACTATTTGGAAGATGAAAATGGTATAAAAGTAGCAAGCAATATTTCAAAAGAGGGCATCTCTAATATGGAAAGAACCATTATATTAGAAGGTGGTTTTTCTGTTGAAAATTTAGGATATTATTTGGAATATCACAATGATGTGTTAGAGCAGAGCGGTTATAAACTGTATGCTGCAATTAGAGACCCACTTTTGCCAGGAGATACTTTTTATAGACAGCAAGAAGAATTTACTATGGTAAAAAGAAGTTATCCTATTTTAATTGGGATAGGAATGGCTGCTTGCATATTGATTGTAGTGTCTTTGCTGTATTTGATTAGAGTAGCAGGACAGCAAGAAAGAGGCGGAGAAATAGAATATATGGTAGTAGATAAAATATATAATGATATTCATTT
>CAMXTM010000258.1 GCA_947246775.1 uncultured Clostridium sp.
AAAAAAGTGGAAAATGTATTTGGAAAATTTAGAACAAAAAATAATGTGGTATCAACAACAAATTGAAAAAAAATAAAAAAATTGCCCATCATAGCGCTGGAAAGCGAGGGGCAATTTTTTGAGTACATTATATTTCTTTTTTTTCTTCTATATAAATAGACAGCAGTAGTGAAAGTCCATACAGCACTGCTACCACTACAGTTATCATAGCTAAAACAACAGAATAGGTAAGTGAAAAGGCTTGATATTCTGTTTGTATTGCAACAATTGCCGTTAATGCTGCAATGACTGCTACTGCACAAACCACATATAATCTTCCTTTTTCTGGTCCAAAACGATACAAAAATGGAAAAGATATTGCTTGTGCAAGCGGTACAAAAAACACAGGCAATAGTTCACTACTAATATAATCTAGTGTAACATATCCACTATCTGAACTAAAAAGGGCTAACTCTATTTCAACTAATATCATGCCAAGTATACTCAAAAGCAAACAGCCCCCAAACAATATTAGCCCAAACAAATAACGACTACACACTACCATTTTTTTACTAACAGGCAAGGCATATTGATATTCATTCCATTTACTATAGTTATCGCAGGTAAAAGGCAGTATAGAAAAGTTTCCACCTACTAAGATTGCTATAAATATCATAGCAGAAAAGCTATCTCCATTTACTAAACGAAATATTACAAAAAAACTAGAAAAAAATAACACTGTTTTCCACATTTTTTTTATATAGTATATGTCTTTCCATAAAAGTCCCATCATAAATGCATTTCTCCTTTATTATTTTATTTTTTCATTTTCGATTCTAATGGATAGTGACAGCGAGTAAAGATAGCACACAGTCATAAAAACAATAGATACTATTGTAAGAATAATAGAGTTGACATATGATATTATCGTTGACAGTAAGCCACTGCTTGATACAATAATGACTGCTATCATAATAAAAACAGGTATGGTATACAGTTTTCCTTTTTCTGGACCAAAATAATACAAAAAAGGAAACGTAATTGCTTGTGCAATCGGAATAAAAAAGATAACTCCTGTAGACAACAATACATAATATTGGTCTTCCACTTTTTGACTTGTTAGTGTCATATTGATGATATGTAGCAAAAGACAGACAAAAAATACCAACACTCCAAACAAATATCTGCTACAGACCACTGTTTTTTTGCTCACAGGTAAGGAATACTGATACTCACTCCATTTACTGTAGTTATCATAAGTAAAAGGTGCAAAGGAAAACCGAAATGACAGCGCTAAAATCATCATGGTGACAAAAACAGTCTGCTCTTTTGTCCAAAGTATCACAGAACCCAAAATACTCATAAACAACAATACTTTCCACGTATATTTCACATAGTAAATATCTTTTCGTAAAAGCCCTATCATAATTTTATTCCCCCTCTATCTCTGATGATAAAATATCATAATTTCCTCTAGTGTTGCATTGTCTACAACTGCTCCATCATATTTTTTTAAAAACGCTTTTTTATCTTCTACCAACACTTTGCAGCCAAATGCATTTTCTATGACACTCAAATAGTCTTTTTTGTTAATTTCTTTTAAGTCATTTTTTGAAAAACTTGCAACACCATATTTTTCTAGTATTTCTTCTTTATTTTTGCTGAACAATAGATTACCTTTTTCTATCAAGGTAATATAGTCTGATATTTTTTCTAAATCCTCTGTAATATGGGTAGAAAGTAATACAGAATGACTTTCTGTTTCCACAAATTCCTGTAATATATCTCGTATTTCTGCCCTAGCGACAGGGTCAAGCCCATTCATAGGCTCATCTAAAAGTAATATTTCTGCTTGATGGCTAAAGGCACAGGCAATCGCAAGTTTCTTTTTCATGCCCATAGAAAAACTTTTTATCTTTTTATTTGTTGGTATTTCAAATTTGTCTAAATAGTCAAAATACGTTGCGTTTTGCCACTCCTGATAGAGTTTTGAAATGACTTTGTTTACTTCTTTTGCCGTAAACATTTCATAAAACATATTTTCATCGGGTACAAAACCAATTTTTTGTTTAATAGCTTGTTCTTGCTTTACGCTATCCATGCCTAATACCTTGATTTCTCCTGTGGTCAGCGCAATCAAATTTAATACTAATTTTATTAGTGTGGTCTTTCCTGAGCCGTTTTCTCCGATTAGCCCCATAATACTGCCTTGCTCTAGTGCCATTGTGATTGGCTGTAAATGAAAGGTGTCAAATTGTTTTTCTGCTTTGTTCCATATAATACTATTCATAGGTATCCTCCCCATATATTATTTTTACTATGTCTATCAATTCTTGAAGTGATATATTATTTGCCTTTGCTTTTTCTACTGCTTGTTGTATATCACTTTCAATTTCCTTGAGCTGCTCTTCTTTAAGTAGATGCATATTGTTTTTTGCTACAAAACTGCCCTTGCCTACGATTGTTACTATCAATCCTGCATTTTCTAGTTCTTCATATGCTCTTTTTGTTGTAATGACGCTAATTTTTAATTCTTTTGCTAACATTCTCATAGAAGGTAATTGTTCCCCTTCTGTTATCGTGCCATTTAGGATACTTTTTTTCATTTGTCTTATAATTTGCTCATAGATTGGTATATCTGATGTGTTACTTATAATAATATCCACTTTTTTACCTCACTTTAAGTTAGTATATTGTATATATACACTATATAATAATATATACACTTTGTCAATAATATTTTATAGTTTTTTATGGTGATAGAGGATATTGATAGAGAGTATCAATTGTAAACAGTAATTTAAAAATAAGTTGACAATCATAAAATGCTGCTTTATACTGGTTACATAATACTTAATTTTAGGAGGATTCTCATGAAAACAAAAACTATAACAACAATAGCACTTTTTACTGCACTATTATGTATCATTGCCCCCACAACAATCCCTATCCCTATCAGTCCTGTTCCGCTTTCTCTTGCTACGTTTGTTATTTATTTTTCTTCCAACATACTAGGTTACAAAAAAGGACTACTTTGTTGTCTTATATACTTTATAATAGGTTTAGCGGGTGTGCCTGTTTTTTCTGGCTTTTCTGGTGGCATTTCAAAACTTGCAGGACCTACAGGAGGCTATTTGATAGGTTACTTTTTTATTGCCTTTTTTACAGGTTTTTTTGCTGAAAAATTTTCCTATTCTCTTGTAATGCAATTTATAGGCATGGTGATAGGTACTGTATTTTTAGATTTCTTTGGCACAATGTGGCTTGCTTCGCTCACCCATACTACATTTTTGCAGGCAGCAGTTTCTGCTGTATTGCCCTTTTTATTGGGAGATATAGCGAAAATGGTTGTTGCTATTGTGCTTGCTCCTCTTACCAAAAAATATATGATAAAAGCGCAGCTATCCCTTGACTAGAAAAAGAAAAAAGACTACTTTATCCTAAAAGATACAGTAGTCTCTATTATTCTATTTTTTTATTATAATACAAAAACTCTTGCGATATTAAAAAATACAATTAACGCAATACTATCTACTATTGTTGAAATCAGTGGTCCAGCCATAATAGCAGGGTCAAATTTCATAATTTTAGCAAAGATAGGTAATAGACAACCTACACACTTTGCTACCACTACGACAAGGCACATACTGACAGAAACTGTAAAATCTACCCAAAATGTTGTACCCTTGCTAAACAAGGTCAGTCTTAGCATATTGATAGCACCCAATAGGATACCACATATGATGCCAACTCTCAATTCTTTCCATATG
>CAMXTM010000259.1 GCA_947246775.1 uncultured Clostridium sp.
GTGGAGTAGCAGATGGCTGTCGTCAAGCAGGTTGTGCTTTGATAGGTGGAGAAACAGCAGAAATGCCTGGATTTTATGCAAAAAATGAATACGATATGGCAGGTTTTGCAGTGGGTGTAGTAGATAAGGAAAAGATTATCAATGGTGAAAATATTGTAGAGGGTGATGTAATTATTGGGTTACCTTCAAGCGGTATTCATAGTAATGGGTATTCTTTGGTTAGAAAAATTTTTCGACCTTCTGAAACAAGTTGCAAAGAATTTGTAACATCATTAAATGAAACTTTAGGAGAAGCTCTTTTAAAGCCAACAAAAATTTATGTAAAAGAAATATTAAATTTGATTAATAAAGTAGAAATTAAAGGAATCAGTAATATTACTGGTGGTGGTTTTATAGAAAATATTCCAAGATGTATACCTAAAGGTAAAAATCTTTGTGCATACATAGAAGAAGGAACATGGCCTGTACTTCCTATATTTGATTTAATGCAAAAAACAGGTGATGTTAACAGAATGAATATGTATAATACATTTAATATGGGTATTGGTATGATTTGTGTTGTTGCAAAAGAAAATGTAGAAGCAGCACTTAATATACTTCATGAAATGGGAGAAGAGGGGTATATTATAGGAAAAATTATATCTAGTGAAAAAGAGGTAGAAATATGCTTAGCGTAGGAGTTTTAGTTTCTGGAGGAGGAACAAATTTTCAAGCAATTATAGACGCTATTGAATCTGGGAAGTTAACAGATGTAGAAATTGTAACTTTAGTAAGTTCTAATCCAAATGCTTATGCATTAGAGAGAGCAAAAAAACATAATATTGATGCTGTTTGTATTAGAAAAAAAGATTATGAAACAGATGTATTATATCAAAAAGCTCTTATTAGTCATATGAAAAATAAAGGCGTAGAACTTGTTGTTATGGCTGGTTTTATGGTTGTAATTGGTTCATTGTTTATAAAAGAATTTGAAAATAAAATTATAAATATTCACCCATCTTTGATACCATCTTTTTGTGGAAATGGCTATTATGGTTTAAAGGTACATGAAGCAGCATTAAAGAAAGGTGTAAAGGTAACTGGTGCAACAGTGCATTTTGTAACTGAAGAAACTGATGCTGGACCTATTATTATGCAAAAAGCAGTTCCTGTTTTAGAGGGAGATACACCAGAACAATTACAAAAACGAGTTATGGAAGAAGCAGAGTGGAAAATATTACCTGATTCTATACAACTGTTTGCTCATAACAAATTGGAAGTAGTAGAAAATCATGTTAGAATAAAATAATTTGATTTATTTTAGGAGGAAATAAAAATGAAAATTTTAGTTGTAGGCGGTGGTGGCAGAGAACACGCAATTGTTTGGAAACTAAAACAAAGTCCTCTTGCAGATAAAATTTATTGTGCACCAGGAAATGCTGGCATTTCAGAGCTTGCTGAGTGTGTACCTATTGGTGCAATGGAATTTGATAAATTAATTGATTTTGTAAAACAAAATGCTATTGATTATACAATTATTGGCATGGACGACCCATTAGCTGGAGGAATTGTAGATGCTTTTGAAAAGGAAAATTTAAAAGTATTTGGACCAAAACAAAATGCCGCTATATTAGAAAGTAGTAAGGCTTTTTCAAAAGATTTAATGAAAAAATATAATATTCCAACAGCATCTTATGAAACATTTTATGATTATGAAGATGCAAAGAAGTATTTAGAAAAGCAAAATATGCCTATTGTATTAAAAGCAGATGGATTAGCATTAGGAAAGGGCGTTCTTATTTGTAGTACAATGGAAGAAGCACAACAAGGATTAAAAGAAATGATGCAAGAACATAAATTTGGTTCTGCTGGAAATGCTGTTGTAATCGAAGAATTTTTAGAGGGACCAGAAGTTTCTGTATTATCATTTTGCGATGGAAAAACAGTTGTACCTATGGTAAGTGCGCAAGACCATAAGAGAGCTTTTGATAATGACAAAGGGCTAAATACAGGTGGTATGGGTACATTTTCACCAAGTAAATTTTATACACAAGAAATGGCAGAAGAGTGTATGAAAACAATATTTCAGCCAACTGTAGATGCCATGATAAAGGAAAATAGACCTTTTGTTGGTATTATTTATTTTGGTTTAATGTATACAAAAAATGGCATGAAAGTAATTGAATATAATGCACGTTTTGGTGACCCAGAAACACAGGTTATATTACCAAGATTAAAAACAGATTTATTGGAAATTATGTTGGCTTGTACTAATGGAACGTTAGATAAAATCAATATTGAATGGTATGATAATGCAGCAGTTTGTGTAGTATTAGCTAGTGGTGGTTATCCTGTGTCTTATAAAAAAGGATATGAAATTACAGGTTTAAATGAAATTTCTAAAAAAGAAAATACTATTGTATTTCATGCAGGTACAGATAAAAAAGATGGAAAAATAATAACTTCTGGTGGTCGTGTATTGGGTATTACTGGAGTTGGAAATACAATTGATGAAGCAATAAAAATAGCTTATAAAGGTGTAGAAATTGTAGATTTTAATGAAAAACATTTTAGAACTGATATTGGCAGAAAAGATTATAAATAAAGTATAATAATAACACGTACAATCATTTTGCGTACGTGTTATTATTTTTAATATAATTTATTTTGATATTCATATTATTTATGCGTAAAACTAAACTTTTACGCATATTTATAGAGCGTATAATATAACAATTTTATGTTCCCCTCTCTTATTTTTTTAAATAACCTAATTCTACAGCTTTATTTAAAATATCCATAAGATAGTCAGCGATTTCCTGAGGACCAGATAATGTTTTTTGATTTCTTTGCAAAACTTGTTTTTGAGAAATATTATTTTCAATCCATAATGCCCCATTTGTTGCAAAGTTTAATATAATTGGTTGAAGCCTATCTAAAATATTTGCAAAAATTGCTTCTTTTGTTTTCCCCTCTTCAAATTCATACCATAATGCTTTGTATTGTTCAGCTTGGTCATCTGGTAATATATTATAAATTCTTTCAGCAGCTTTTTGTTCTCTCTCAGCTTTGTCTTCATTTGCCTTAGCATCGTAGCAAAAGGTATCTCCTGCATCAATTTCTACTACATCATGCATTAACACCATTTTTATTACTTTTAGTAAATCAATATCCTTATCAAAATACTCATGCAAAACGATTGCCATAACCGCTAAATGCCAAGAATGTTCTGCATCGTTTTCTTTTCTTGTAGCATTAGCTAAATAAGTTTGTCTAGTAATACTTTTAATTTTATCTAATTCAAGTAAAAAATCCATTTGTTCTTTTAAACGTTTTTGTTTATCCATATCCTTTTTATTCCTTTCTTAAGAAATACTACCCTCTATTGATAAATACTTTGATTTATATTATAATATCTTTACAAAAACATAACAAGGAGGTTTTTAAAAATTGAACTATAAATTAAAACAAATATTTTATACTTTTGCTGTTATTGCTTCATTAGGAACAATTTCTGTATATGCTAATAATAATACAGATGTTTCTGTGGAAATAAATGGTAATCATTTAGAAATGAGCCATTCTCCTGAAATAATAGAAAATAGTACATTAGTACCACTACGTGATATTAGTGATGCCTTAGATGTTACTATTGATTGGAACGATAGTAATAAAACAATTGATGTATATGGAAAAGATGATACATATACATTACAAATTGACAATCCTATAGTTACATCTAAATCCAATAAAACAATATCACTCAA
>CAMXTM010000260.1 GCA_947246775.1 uncultured Clostridium sp.
GTAAAAGCATTACGTGAATGTAATCATGTTGCAATTTCAGACTGCAATATTAACTCTATAGAATTTGGCTGGTTCTGCCATAATGTCAAAATGCAAAATTGTGAACTTATATCTGAATATCCTTTTTTACATTCTTCAGAAATGGAATTTGAAAAATTACTTATGAAAGCAAAATATTCTTTTCAATATACAGAAAATGTTACTTTTCATAATTGTGAACTAAATACAAAAGATGCCTTTTGGCACAGTAAAAATGTAACTGTTTACGATAGTATAATAAAAGGAGAGTATTTGGGTTGGTATTCTGAAAATTTACATTTAGTGCGTTGTAAAATCATAGGCATTCAACCACTTTGTTATGCAAAAGGTCTTGTATTAGAAAACTGCGAAATGATAGACTGTGATTTATCTTTTGAAAAAAGTGATGTAAAAGCTACTATAAATGGAGAAATTACAAGTGTAAAAAATCCAATTTCAGGAGAAATTATTGCAGATTATATTGGTGAAATTATTATTGAAAATGATTGCGATTGTAAAATTATAACAAAATTAGCAGATTGCTGTTGCTTATGATAAATTATTTTGTAAAAGGAATATTAATAACTGGTTAATATTTGGTCTTTTTGTAGGCATTAAAGAAGTATTTTTGATTAAAAATAAAATAATATTATTTTTTATCTATTATTGTGTCTTTTCTATGTGTATGATGTTATAAAATCAAATTTATAAATGTGAAATAGAATGATATAATAATGAACAAAAACAGTAAAAATTTGCAAAATGTAATAAGAAATCGTTCACTGAAAGAGGGTAGCAACAAAACAGGAATTCCATTTATAACAGCCTATCACTTTATTAGCGAAAAAGTTCAAATGCCACAAATAGAAAATCCATATTTATATATTGTACTTTGATGGTACTCTTAGGCTCTATACACCATCAGGAATTATGGATTATATGTTGGGTCAGTATTCTATATCTAAAATAGATACTCCTTTATTAGGAAAAGTATTAACATTTTCGCGACAACAAGATTTCTTAGCTCTTGCCGTGGAGTTTATACCAAATGATGTAATAACAGAAATATTGGATTTAGATAATGAGTTAATAGAACACATTATGAAAGAAAAATTAAAAGAAGAAGAAATGTTTATTTCAGATGATGAAGTTATTAAAGCAATTTTTAGAATTTTTTCAGTAATGAATAAGGTACTTCCGTCAAAATTTATAATAAAAAATATTATGAGAGAGGTTATTTATTATATTCTTTGTGGCAGTTGTGGCAAGCAATTTTTACAAAGTATTGTCAATATTGTACAAGCAGATGAAATATATAAAGCAAATAGTTGGATAAAAGAAAATTTTCGTAATTCATTTCGATTTTCAACTATCTTTAGAGACTTTGTATTTGTGTTTGTAGTAAAAGAAAAGATTTTTGGTGAGTAGGAAATTTAGAATTACTCCTATTAGCATATTGATAATATCAAAAGAAATATCCAAAAAGAGGAGATTTAAAAATAATTTTTATTCATGTTTGCTATTAGAAAAACAAAGTTTTTCATAAAAGTTTTACCTTGTTTTTGAAAAAGCAAGTGGAGTTTGACATGCAAAATGTCCAACAGTTGTTTGTTCTGCACCAACTGAAGCAAAGCATAAACTTAACGCCAATGTTTATTGACTAAAGAGATTTTTTATGCTTTTTAATAGCTAGATTATTTTTTGGTGTCTTCTAATGCTGTATAATATTTTACAAAATCATAGTCTTCTTCTAGAATATGTTTTATAATCCACATATTCAAAAAGTTTTGAAATTCTTCTAATACTTCATTGGAATATTGTTCTTCTTCAACTTTGATAAATATAGCTTTTGTCTGTATTTTCAAAATGTCATGGGAAGCTTGATGTTCCCTTGCTTTGGGATAACCGCTTTCTTTCATAAAAGCAAACTCTGCATTGAAATGAGATAACAAATAGTGTTCTAGAAAGCTAATGCTATCTTTACAAGCTGCTTTATTCTTTTTGAATTTTACAAGAATCAAAAAGTGGTTTACCTGTTTGAAAAATTTAAAATGTTGTTCATCCAGTATAGGGAGTCCCAGTTCTAATTCCTTTTTCCATTTCCATAGGTTCATGTTGTATACTCCTTTTTACTCCAAATCTCAGAGAACAGTGGTATTATGATATCGTTGCTATTTTATTATAGTATACTATAAAACAGAAAAAATGACAAATGATATTTTATGATTTTATAAAAGTTTTGTCTCACTTTTTTAAAAGTGAGTGGATATTTAAGAATGCTGGTCCATATTTCCAAGCTTTAAACTTATCAGAGAATAAACTTAGTTTGTAGTGACATATATTGTTAGTGTTAGCTCTGTCCCTGCGGCAGAGCTTTTTAATATATATTGCTTGACATTTGGAATTTCTACATCATCTAAATAGATGTGTTCATTTTCATCTATTATTAATTTTTGCAATTCCATTGCTTTCACCTCTTAGGTTGATTTATTTTTTGTTACACCGTTGGGACACTGTTGCTTTTGAATATTAACTATATTTTTAGTTGAATACTTTTAACTTTTTTAAAAATTTGTTAAAAAGTTTTTAATTTTACTTTATAATGGAATAATAGAAAGGAGATAGGTTTATAGAAGCTATGAAAATTAGAGGATTGAGACAAACAGATATTGTAGACAAATCTGGACTTGATAAATCACAAATTAGTCAGTATAAAAATGGAAAACATGAGCCAATGCAAGATGCATTACATAAATTAGCTACAGCTTTAAATGTAAATGTCGCATGGTTAATGGCTCATGATGTTCCAATGGAAATTGATGAACAAGAATTGAAACAAAAACTGGTAGTTTGTGAACTTATCGAAAAGTGCTATGGTACAAAAGCGTATTAATTGGCAGAAATGTTTATAAAACTAAATGATGTTGGTAAAGAAAAAATACTAGAACAATTATCAGATATGATACAACTAAAGAAATACACTGAAGCAAGAAAGGGAAAAAAGAAAAACTAAAAATGCATAGTTTATTTTCAACTAGATAATTTGTATATTATTGATTTTAAACAAATACTAAAAAAAAGAACTCCAACTGTTGTAACAGTTAGAGTTCTAGCAACCAAATCAAAAAAAGGAATGGTGAAATTATGATTTGGTAGGCTCAAACTTAATTATATCATCATTCCTTTCATTACTTAACTTATATAAAAATAGGATATATTTTTTATGCTACATGACCCAATATGACATAGTTGGTTTTACAAGGTTTTTAAACTACCAAGATTTTTCTATTATGACAAAGAACGACCCACAAAGAACAAAAATACATATAAATTCTCCCTTTTCAATGCTTTACAACATATCTATAGTATTGTTTCAATTTATCTTTTACAGCATCTTCATCTTCTAAAAATGCCTTTGCCATATCCACATAAAATTGGACTGTTGCAACATCATGATTTTTAAATACTTTTCCATAGTTAGAATAAAGCATATTCATAGTAGCATAAAATTCTACTGGATTACAATTAATACGATATTGCTGCATCACTTTTTGTATTTCATCAAAAGTCCATCTTGCTCCTATACTACCATCTTCATTTTTTATGTGTTTTGTCCAATTTTCAGCTTGTTTTTTATCCATTTTACTAGCACCATTTTCTATTATATAAGCAATACTAACATATCCCTGTATAGGTACAACATTAGAATTTTCATTATATTGTTT
>CAMXTM010000261.1 GCA_947246775.1 uncultured Clostridium sp.
TATGGGAAAACACGTAGGTAGAAAAGTAACGGTTGTCATTAGTAGTATGGCGCAGCCTTTGGGTAATTATATAGGAAATAGCTTGGAAGTAATAGAGGCAATCGAAACCTTAAAAGGAAATGTGCAGGGAGATTTGCTGGAAGTATCTGTTACATTGGGTGCAAATATGCTTTTGCTAGCAGAAAAAGTTGCTACAGTAGAGCAGGGAAAGGAATTGCTTTTAGAAAATATCAAAAATGGAAAAGGGCTTGCTAAATTAAAAGAGTTAATAGAACAGCAGTCTGGAGATAGTAATATTATAACTGACTATGATTTATTACCACTTTCAAAATGCAAACTGTGTTTTAAAGCAGCAGAAGATGGATATATTTATGATATGGATACAGCAAGCATTGGTAGAGCATCACAGGAAACAGGCGCAGGCAGAAAACAAAAAACAGATGTTATTGACTTTGGGGCAGGCATTGTGCTTAAAAAACGCTTAGGAGATAGGGTACAAAAAGATGAAATTCTAGCAGAATTATATAGTAGTACATAGGAAAAATGTCAAAGTGCGATTTCCTTGTTGCAAAAGGCAATTGTAATAAAAGATACCCCACCAAAACCAACAAAATTGATATTAGATGTAATTGCATAAAAAGGAAAAAATAATGTTAGAATATGATATAAAAAACTGTTTTGAACTGTCTGAGCTGTATCTAAATGACAAAACGTATTGTGATGATAGATTGAGTGAAATTGATTTTGATGGCATGGAATTTAGCAAAATTTGTTTTGATGGCTGTACTTTTTTACAGTGTGACTTTTCAAAATGTCGCTTTTATGACTGTAAAATGATAAATTGCCACTTTTATGACTGTAATTTCAGTCATATTTATATGAAAAAAAGTAATATGATAGATAGTATTTGTAGTAAAAATACAGTATGGCTGTCTAGTCATATCAAACAGAGCAAATTGATACAGTCTAGTTTTGTTTATAATAATTTTTCCAATACGCTGTGGGAAAAGTCAAGTATAGAAAATTGTAATATGAAATGTGCTTTTTTCCACAAAGTAATCTTTAAAAAAATAGAACTAGATAATGTCAATTTCCAAAAGGCAGATTTTTTTCAAACCTTTTTAAAAGAGATTGACTTTTCGACTTGTGATATAGAAGCAATCATGGTTTCTGACACTTACAAAGAGCTAGAGGGCATGAAAATCAATGCGCAGCAGGCAGTTGACATTGCAAAAATATTAGAGATAGAAATAGTGTAGTAGGGAGTGATGATAGAATGAAAAGAGCGATTATCATTGTATTGGATAGTGTAGGCATTGGAGAGTTGCCTGACGCCGCTGACTATGGTGACGAGGGCAGCAATACCCTAGTTAACATTAAAAAAGCAAAACCTGATATGAATTTAAAAAATATGTGCGACTTGGGACTAGGTAATATTGATGGTGAGGAGATAGCACTACTAGGAAAAGTAGATACAGCAAAGGGCTGTTTTGCCAAAATGGCAGAGCGTTCGATTGGAAAGGATACAACCACAGGACATTGGGAAATGGCTGGTGTCATTACCGAAAAACCTTTTCCTACCTTTACAAAAAATGGTTTTCCAAAAGAGCTTATGGATAAATTTGAAAAGGCAATATCTACAAAGACACTAGGAAATTATGCGGCTTCTGGCACAGAGATTATTAAAGTGCTTGGTGCAGAACATATGAAAACAGGCTACCCTATTGTCTATACTTCTGCTGATAGTGTATTTCAAATTGCGGCACATGAAGAAGTGATTTCTGTTGCAAAACTGTATGAAATCTGTCAAAAAGCAAGAGAGATTTTAACAGGCGAATGGGGTGTTGCAAGAGTCATTGCAAGACCATTTGTGGGTACAGAGGGCAATTTTACCAGAACAAAAAATAGAAAAGATTTTTCCCTACCTCCTACAGGCACCACCATATTAGATTTGGCAAAACAAAAAGGACAAACGGTAGTTGCAATAGGCAAAATAGAGGATATTTTTGAGCATCGAGGCATGACAATCACAGACCATACGACAAACAATGTTGATGGCATAGAAAAAACAATACAGTATCTTAAAAAAGACTTTGAGGGGATTTTGTTTACTAACTTAGTGGACTATGACATGATTTATGGACATCGAAATGATGTAGAGGGCTATAAAAATGCGCTAGTGTACTTTGACCAAAAATTGCCAGAAATATTACAAGCCTTAAAAGAAGATGATATTTTGTTTATTACGGCTGACCATGGCTGCGACCCTACGACAGCAAGTACAGACCATAGCAGGGAATATGTACCACTGTTGGTGTATGGCAAAAATATCAAACAAAATGTCAATTTAGGTATCAGAAATACTTTTGCGGACTTGGGGCAAACAGTTTCTGACTATTTAGGTTTAAATGCAAATTTTGCAGCAACAAGTTTTTATCATGACATGAAGAAAGGCTGATAGTATGGAGATTGAAATATTGCAGCAACTAGAGGGCGCAAAAAAAGCAAGAGGACTTGCGGTAATTATCGATGTTTTTCGGGCATTTACCACAGAATGTTATATGATGGCAAATGGCGCAAAAGAGATATTTGCAGTAGGAGATGAAAAAATTGCCTATGCACTCAAAAAAGAACACCCAGACTATATTTTGGCTGGGGAGAGAAATGAAATAACACTTGCAGGTTTTGATTATGGCAATTCCCCGGCAAATATAGAACAGGTTGACTTTACAAATAAAACCATTGTGCATACGACAAGTGCAGGAACACAAGGCATTGCAAATGCTTGTCATGCTGAAGAAATCTTGACAGGAAGTTTTGCAAATGCTGCTGCGATTGCAAAATACATAAAACAAAAAAAGACAAAGATAGTTTCATTAGTTTGTATGGGAAAGGCGGCGCTTGCCCCTACAGAAGAAGATACTTATTGTGCAGAATATATAAAAAGTTTGCTTTTGGAGCAAAACTACCCCTTGCAGGAAAAATTGGCTAGTCTGCGCTATTTGGAGGGAAAACGCTTTTTTATTCCAGAAAATCAAGAGCAGTCCCCAGAAAGAGATTTTTTACTGTCTACTACAGCAAATAAATTTGATTTTGTACTAAAAGCAGTGGAGGATAAAAGAGGATTTCATGTTATGCATAAAATAAAAGTAAAGTAAAAAATAGATGCACTTGTTTTGTTTAGAAGTGTTTTATAAACTAGAAATTGCTATGATATCATATTATTTAAGTGGTATTTACAACAAAATGACAAACTCTACCTTATTTTGATAGGAAAACTACCTCAAATGGACAAAAACTTTGAGGGTAGTTTTTTTATTCCAAGTATTTTTCTTATGATTTTAAAAAATAAAAATGCCTACCCTATTAAACTAATAGGATAGGTAATATCTGTAAAGACATTTACTAATCAGTTGGTATCTACTTTTTGAGTAGATACTTTGCTTTTATTGTTTTAGAATCGTTCCTTTTAAAATGCAATCTATTTTTAGAAAATGTCTGACTGTGCATTTTATCAATAAGATTATCATAAATTCCATAGTTAGCTTAAATTTTAATATCTTTGTTTTTATTATAATTTTTGAAACAGCTTCAAATGAGACATTCTCTTGAATGAATTGGTGCTTTTTATTTTTTGTTGAAATATGGAAAATAATGTGCTATATTATAAAAAGCAGTCATGATGGTGTGGTCACCCCTCTAAGCTATTTTATTTATCAATGTCTAA
>CAMXTM010000262.1 GCA_947246775.1 uncultured Clostridium sp.
TCTATTGCACCACCACCTACATAAATGACATTGTAAGCGTTAATCGCTCTTGCATGAGAAAGTCTTGTTTCAAAGGGTACATTGCTACTTTCTGCTATGACTGCAAAAGGTAATATGTTACCACCTTGATATATTTTTTGCATAAAAGCAGTTAAAAGAGTATGGACTGCAACACTTTCTGTATCAATACAAAGGGTATTAAAAATATAAGGCTCTAACAGTGTAAAAGCGTTGGAGTAATCCTCATTGGTAATTGTGGGATTTGTGCCACATGGAAACTCTGTTTGTCCTACTTCAGCAAGCCCAACATTGCCTTGATATGCTTCTACTTTAGAAAATACAAAATAATTAGATTGTTTTGCAGACTGTATAAAGTTATCTATTTCCTTCTCTCCACTTTCAAATGTCATTCTTTCTAACTCTACAGTACCCTCTAGTACAATCATTTCTTTTTTTGCTTCCTCACCTAGTACCTTTCTGATAATATAACTAAGCTGTCTATTTCCTTCGCCTTTTGCTGTCATATTAATTGCTTGTGTATTTTCTGTATCAGAAAGTGTTGTTGTACCTTTTGTACCACCACTTCCCAGTCTGACGCAATATACTTTTTTTGCTCCTCCAGTAAATACTTCAGTTAGTAGTGAAACAGTATCCTTTTCACCACCACTGCCTAATGTTGCCTTTGCTTGCTCTATACTCTCAAAGGTATGTACCTTAGAAAGTTCTCCACAGTTAGAGCGAATACAACACGCCACAATACCATCTGTTGCACCAGCAATTGATACACCGCCTACATTTTCATATCTTTGATACACACCAGGACGCTTTTTCTTTTCTCCTACTGTAAAAAAAATGCCCATGCTTTACACCTCCGTTTTTAAAAAATCTTTTACGATTTTTTTTGCCTGTTCTTCTGTTGCTTTTTGAATACCAGCTAATTGAAATGCTGCTATAACACACTCTGGTTCTGTTTGCAATAAACTCTGTGCAGCTTGTGCAAATTCCTCAACGGTATATTCTTGCTTTTTTATGTCTTGTTTTGATTTCAATTTTACTTCTTCTTTTTTTTCCATTTTTTCAACTCCTTTTTTCAAATGTTGCATGGTTTAATTTTTGTTTTGGTTTTTCTTTTCTCAATATGCCATATTGTCCTGTTACTGTAATTTGCCCCATATTAAGTGGTTGATTTGTTGTGTTTTCCTGTACTTCCATCACTAAAAAAGGAGAGCCATTTTGCATGATGGTTTCTCCCTCTATCGCAATGTCTCTATAAATTGCTGTTACCCACTTTTTCGTTTCTTCTATATTAGAAGATACGACTACAATATTTAATGTACTTTTCATCCAAGCCATCGCATAGCTTGTTTTGATATTGTAACTTTCTTCTTTTTTGACAAATACAATTGGGTGTTTTGCTGTAGCATATAATTTTTCGCTTACTTCATCATGCCCCAATACAATACAATTAGGCTGCTCCTCTTTTATAAAATGATTCATGCCCCATACAGGACAGGGAGAGAACTCCTCTTGTTTTGAAAATCGGTATACATCAAAATAGATTCTGACACCAAATACAATCGGTTCTCCCTGCTCTGTTTCAAAACTGTCTGTTCTATCCCATGCTGCATAATAAGTATCTGTTTTTTCCGTTAAAAAAAGCCCCTCAAATATTGCAATCACTTCTTTTGCAATATCTTCTGGTGCTTTTTCATTTTCATTCGTACAATAAATATCAATTGCCATACTGCCATCTGTTTTTCTTTCTGCATGATAACGCCATTCTATGTTGTATACCATTCTGGGAAAAGAACTGCTTTCTTTCCAGTTTTCAGCTATATCATGTGGTAGCATTTGATAAAATATAGCTGGTTGTTTTTCATAACTAGCTAGGTCTTTTTGTAATGTCTCACTTTCTTTTAATACCCTATAAAATAATGTTTCTATCATATACATCAACCTTTGGAATTTCTATATTGTCTTTGGAATATTGCTTGTACTTTAGGTAATGCAGCAATCATTGTTTTTTGTTTAAATGGTCTTGGTGCTATTTTGCTTGTACCATTTTCTAGCAATTCTCCTAGTAGATGCCCATTTACCTGCAAATCACTTTCTGTAATAGCGTGTACAATCAGTTCTTTTCCATTTTGTTCACTGTAAGTACGCCTTTTAAAAGACTGTCGCAATGTTCCCAATCTTACTGCTGGAGGTTCACCAGGTGCAGAAGCTGTATACATTACGCCACTTTTTTTAGACTTTCCACCAGTTGCTTTTACTTTATAAGTACGTCCTGAACGTTGTCCTGAAAGCACTTTTTTGACTTCCGTTGTCAATACATTTGCTGCTTGATATCCTCTTTGTTTCGCCTTTTGTTCTATTTCTGCTACTGTTTTGTTTACCTCTACTGTGATTTCATGGATTGCCTGCTTGTAGTCTCCCATATTCACCTACTCCTCCTCTCTTTATACAATAGACGATGGTAAAGATGCCTACCTCTCCAGGTTCTTCTATACTTTCTACATCATATCTTTGTCCTTCATACACGAATATATCTTCTGGCTGTATTTCTGTTGTTCCTCTTATCACTACAGTATGACTTGCTGTATGTTCTATTTGTTTCCATTTATATCTTTCCTTTGGGCTGATAGTAGAAAGAGAGCCTTTTATTTCTGTAATGTATTCTAAATTTTCACTGTTGTGGTAAGTGACTCGTCCTCTACTATCTATTTTTGTCTTTTTTCGATAAACAGAAAATCGTTTTAACTGTTGTCCTGGTCTAAATAATATCATACTATCACTTCGCTTTTGGATTTTGCTGCATTCCTAAATAAAAATAAGGTGCTTTTTCTGTTTCATTATAAGTCATCGCTCCTATCAAAGCACCTGTCTGCTGTTGCTCTAGTTCTTTTAACATCTTTTTTAGATTTTCGTATCGTTTTGAAAGGCTTAAACTCATGTTATCTACTTTATAATCTACTTCATAAGATAACTTCATTATAATTGCCTTTAAACAGCTTATTTTTGCCTTTTGCCATGTTTTAGACTGTGCCAACATAGCTGTATATTCTTCATCACACAATAAACAGGTATCAGCGCCGCCCTCTACCAGAGTATCTCCTAATTCAAAACGCATTTTATCAACACTATTTTCGATAATATTTTCAGCACAATAAGTATATGTCATATTACATCATTCCTTTTGTAATAATAATGCTACAATATCGTTTTTTGTCATACCTTGTTTTAGTTCTATTCCTTTTTGTTCTGCCATATGCTCTAATTCTTCTTTTTTGTATTGCAGCAATTCTTTTTCTGTACCTTGTGTTGTTTGTTCTTCTTGTTCCTGTTGTGGCAATTGTTCTTGGTTTTGTTCTACTTCTACTTCTCTAACAGCAATACAGCCACATCTTTCTAATTTTGTAATCATTTTAGGAGCAATCACATTTTCTGGTACTTCTTCTCCCTTTTGGTATTTCTTATCAAATTTTACTGCCTTTAAAGCAATATATTTTTTCATGTTTATTCGCTCTCCTCACTCACACAGTTTTTTAAATATACAGCCATGTCATCGCCTGTTTTTTTCATATCATAAGCGCAAATCCCCTCTACAAACTCGGAGTGTGTACCACTTTCTCCTAACCAATTGCTAAATACCACTGGTTGTCCATTTCCTAAAGCGTCCCAGCTAAAAGTATAACCTGCTGATGGCTCATCAATA
>CAMXTM010000263.1 GCA_947246775.1 uncultured Clostridium sp.
TTCTTCTACAGATACCTCTAATTCCTTTGCTAGCTCTCCAATTGTAATTTCTCTACCCGTTTTATGAATCAGCATTTGTCTAGTGTATTTTGCCTTTACAGCAAGCTCTTTGAGGGGACGGCTCACCTTAATCATGCCATCATCTCTTAAAAAGCGCTTAATTTCTCCCATAATCATAGGTACAGCATAGGTAGAAAATTTTACGTCCATTGTCACATCAAATTTTTCAATACACTTTAAAAGCCCAATTGCACCAACTTGATACAAGTCCTCTAAGTCATAACCTCTACCTTTAAATCTTCTTACAATAGACCATATTAAGCCTGTATTTTCAGAAACAAGTATTTCTTTTGCACTTTGTTCTCCCTGCTGCGCCTTTTTTATCAATTCGTATACCTCTTGCGTTTCCAAATGCCATCACCTCACAAAAAGGTATCTTTATTTATTATTTTTGTCATAGTAATTTTTGTGCCTATATCTTCTACACTTTCTACTTTCATGCTGTCCATAAAAGTTTCCATTACGGTAAATCCCATACCTGAGCGCTCTAATTCTGGTTTAGAGGTATAAAGCGGCTGTATTGCCTGTTCTATGTTTTGGATTCCCTTTCCTTTGTCTGTAACGATAATCGTTACTTCATCTTCTATGTATCCACAAAATAATGTGACAATTCCCTCTTTATTTTCATAGCCATGTATGATAGCATTGGTTACTGCTTCCGATACTGCTGTTTTTATATCTGTAATATCTGATACGGTAGGATTTAACTGTGACACAAAGGTTGCTGCTACCACTCTGGCAAATGCCTCATTTTCCGATTTTGCTTGAAATTGTAGTGTCATTTCGTTGTCATACTGCATTCTTTACACCTCCTAATGCTTCTAATGCCTGTGCTATGCTTTCGTACTGTGGAATAATTTTTTGCATACCAGCCATTTGAAATATTTTAGAAACTCTATCATTTGCTCTTGCTACGACTGTTTTACCTCCACCAGCTAGTACATTTTTATATCTTCCTATTACCATACCTATCCCTGAACTATCCATAAAGGTGACAGATTCAAAGTCAAAGATTAAATTTTTAGCATCACTTCTTTGAAATTCTTTTTCTATTTTTTCTTTTAACATAGCCGCACAATGATGGTCTATTTCTCCTTGTATTTTTACTATCAATGTAAATGATTTTTTTTGAAACTCTATTTTCATATTTTTTTGTTCCTCCTTTGTAACAATATTCCTTTCTCTACTATACACCATTTTTATGACTATTTTATCATTTTTTTATCGTCAAATTGTTTCAAATAATGACAAAACAAAAAACAGATGAACAAAACAATTTTGCTCATCTGCTTTATTTTATTTATTATATTCAAATACATATCTTTCGTAAGCATTTATAATATTGGTCTTGCCATATTGAATATGTCTTTTGTATTCTCGCCCATAGTTCATATGCATATGCCCATGTATAAAAAAATGTGGCTCATACTGATTTAGTATGTCATAAAATGCTTCAAACCCTCTATGGGGCAAGTCCTTTCCATCATTTATACCATAGGCGGGAGAGTGTGTCAACAATATATCAATCCCTCTATTTCTTTTGATTTTCCATTTTACTTTTTTCACTCTTTGCTGCATTTCTTTTTCTGTATATTGATTGATGCCTCTACTATATCGCATAGAGCCGCCTAAACCTAATATTCTAATTCCCTTATAAACATATACTTTATTTTCTATGCAAATGCAGCCCTCTGGTGCTTTATATGCATATTTATCATCATGGTTTCCTCTTACATATAGCACTGGTACAGAACAAACCGTTGCCAAAAAGGATAAATAATCTGGGTCTAAATCACCGCTAGAAAGGATTAACTCTATTCCCTCTACTTTTTCTTTTTGAAAATAGTCCCATAAATATTTTGATTCTTCATCTGAAACCGCTAGTATTTTCATACGTTTTCCCTTACTTATTTTGCTCTACACCTTGTAACAACATCATTGGTTTTGCTTTTTCTTTTAAATCATTCATTTTTGGAATAGAGCCAACTACATTTTCTGCTAACCAGTTCATATTGATAATTTCTTCTGGTGTCATACTTTTATCTTTGTCTTTTTGCACTACACCATTTTGTGAATAAAGTATGCCAGAAAAAGGATTAAAGTCACCACTACATATTGTTTTTCTTAACAGTGCAATGAGTCTTGCTGTACCAATAGGCAAATGATTAGAACAACATACATCTACAATGCCTGCCGACATTCCCCACCAATAGTTTAAACCTTTTTTGTCATCTGATGGGTCATCATATTTCCAATTGCCGTCCATAATATTTCTTATCATTTTTTCATAAAATTTGCCCCAATGCCAAACGGGCATAGCAACATTGATTGGAGATTGTTCTTCTGCTCGATATAGCCCAAAATGACAGCCGATTTCTACTGGTGTTAGAATATCCTTTCCTGAAATATATTCTACACCATTTTCTAAAAACTTTTCACGTATATTTTTTTCTTTTACCTTTGACCACTCTAAATAAATTTGCGCATTAGAATTAACCATTTTTGCACCAAGTGCAAAGGCATTGATATTGGCTATTGTTCCCCACATAGGGTAGTCTGCAATATATCCTATTTTGCCATTGCTTGAAATTGCTCCTGCAATCGCTCCCATTAAAAATTTTGGTTCATACATTCTGGCGTAATAGGTTCTAATGTGCCTGTGCGCTGTATTCAAAGAGCAATTTAATATTTTTACATCTGTATGCTCTAGTGCTGTTTTTAAACTTGCTTTTAAAAGCAAAGGTGATGTTGTAAAGATTAAATTGTTGCCATCTGCTACTGCTTTGTTGAGTAATTCGTCAGCATTTTCTTCTGTTGCTCCCTCATAGTAACTTGTACTGATTTGCCCCTCAAATTTCTTTTGTAAATATCTTCTGCCCAATTCGTGGGCATATGTCCAGCCTGATTTAATAATACTGCTTCCATAAACAAATGCCGCCCTTTGTTGAGGCACATTAACTGGAATTAACCTCATAAAAAAATTCTTTTTATTTTCTGCCATAGGAGTCATTTGTAATTCTAAAGGGTCATCTGTTAACAAAAGTTTAAACTCGTCCCATGATTTATTGACTTTTTCATGCATTTGACTTTGTTCCATATTGACTAATTCTGCATAGTCATAAATTTCTATAAAAGAGAGGAAAGCATCTCCTGTTGTAATATTAAAATGATTTCCTCCTTTTAATTGAAATTCTTTTGTAAATCTGGTAAATACAGAATTAAAATCACTTTTTTCGCTTTCTGTCCACACAGAATCAGGTATTTTTCCTGTTAGTCTTTGTAGTTTTGCAAAACTGCCCTCTTTGGAAAACCATATATAGTTGATGCCTGATAGTCTATAAAAATCCATAAATTCATAATAGATTTTATTTTCTTTTTGTTCTGTTCTGGGCGGAATAATTCGTATTACATTTGCTTGTATACTTTCTGATTTTAAATATTTTAATACACTAACTCTTTTGTTGCCCTCTGCCACATAAAATTGGTTCATATATTCATATGCTTGTATAGGGTCACGGATTCCCTCGTCCATATGAGATTGATACAATCTTATCCATTTTTCAGAAAACTCTGTGTGGCTTTCCATAACAGGGTAAAAACTTTTGCTAAAAGCACTTGCTCTACACTCTGTTTTTGTTCCAACAATTAGTTCT
>CAMXTM010000264.1 GCA_947246775.1 uncultured Clostridium sp.
TTCCATGTTATTTTAGAATTCTTCATAATACTTATTTGTTTTTAACAATTTTTTGAGTTCTTCTATGACTTCTACATTTTCTGCTGGGTCTCCAGGGCCATTAGAAAGCATAATACCATCTGGTTTTATATTCATAATTTCGTCATATGTGGTATGAGCAGGTACTGTAACTACTTCACAACCACGTCTTTCCAACTCCTTATGAATATGTTTTTTTGCGCCAAAGTCTATTAAAACGACTTTATTTTTGACCTCCTCTGGTTTTGCAACTGTAATTTCTTGACAAGTTGTATTTTTTACAGCATCTGTTACTTTATAATTTTTTAATTCCGCAACAATATCATCAATATTGTCAATAGATTGTACAATGCGTGCGTTCATTACACCATATTCTCTTATAATCCTTGTCAACTGCCTTGTATCTATATTGCAAAGCCCAATCACATTACTGTTCTTTAAAAAAGTGTCAAGATTCCCTTCTGCACGAAAATTTGAGGGTTCTTGACACCATTCTCTCACAATATATGCTTTCAAATGAGTGTGTGTACTTTCAAAATCAGCAGGAATAACACCATAATTGCCAATTAAAGGGAAAGTTTGCACAACAATTTGTCCATAATAACTAGGGTCTGTTAATGTTTCAAGGTAGCCTGTCATAGCAGTAGCAAAAACAATTTCTCCTGTTATTTCGCCCTCTGCACCAAAAGACTCTCCCTCAAAATACTGCCCATTTTCTAATACAAGATATACTTTTTTTTCCATTTTCATTCCTCCGTCATTACGCTAGGGTTTTCAAATGTATCATTTTTAGAGCAACACAATAAAACTGCGCAAAATACACAATTTTTTACATTTTATAGGATAAAATAGTATTTGTCTAGTGCTAAATTAAAAACAGAACTACACTTTTTTACTTTAAACAATATAAAAGCATATTAAAGCAAGTAATCTATCAATATCTATACTATTTTAGCAAAGATTTCCTTATAACATAAACAATATATACAAAAAAATCCCCTTTTTCTATTTGAATTTCTTAAAAATATCATATAGCATTTTTACTTTTGTATTTATTACTTGCAAGCAATTATTTTTTAACATCGTTATTAGCTCAAATATGGCACAATGACATCATAAAATTTTTTACTCCAATCTGCATGGAATTTTGCCATCGTAAGCCAATCTTCTTCTTTTTCAATACTAATATTACTTAAAGAATAGTAAATTTTTGATGATTTTATATCATCGCCACGATTCCAATTTAAGGAAACACCAAGTGCCATTTCGATTTCTACCTTATGTGATAGTAGTTCATCAAATACCCTTTTATTTTCCTCTTTCGATTTGTTAAAGTATAGTTCTACTCGTACAGAATATTGATTGACAACACAACCTAAAGAAAAACCGCTTATACCAAAAAAGCCTCCTATCGAATTTGTTTTTGAAGTAGTGACATTGCTAAAACAACCATTCTCGCTATGTGCTTGTTTTATGTATGTTAAGGCATATGTCCAATATTTCCTACGAATTTCATGTCTTGTTCCTGCTTCCTCTTCTGTATTTTCGTTTTCATCTTTCAAAAAAAATGCCAAATCACTTAGCTCTGCATCATACATTTTAAAAATTCTACTTAAAACAGACATTTTACTTTGTGTATTAGTATTGGTCATCACAAAAATACCATCGCCAATTTCTTCCCCTTTTCTAAAATCACTTACATCAAGTGAAAAATGAAATGCAATATCTCCCTCAGAAGAAACTGCTAATTTTGTTATAATGCTCTTATTTTCTGCATAAAGCATTTGCAATACTTTAACATACATTTCTACCCAACTTGTTACAGGCTGTTCTGTATTTTTATAGCGGAAACGCACAAGTATTCTACCACTCAATACAGAAGTATCATCATCTAAGGTATAGCAATCTAACTGCTTTTGTTCTGGCTGATATGCTGTTGTAGGTGTAGCCCATATTTCTAAAGCACGCCCTGCTAAATATTGGCTGCGTTCTTCCATTTCTGATAATGTCCATTTTTCTTTTCTGGAAATATAGGTATTCATACGGATACCACTATCTTCAAAACCATTTCTCATCGTCTTTTTTTCTTGAAATGTGTTGTTGCTATATTTTGAATTATATGCCGTCAGGGTAAGGTTTGCGATTCTATGCAACCATGTCTCATGAATTTGTTCATAGTCTTCACCAAGTGCTTTTACCCAAGCAGGCGTAAGATGTTGTGGCATAATATGCTCAATCGAATAATCTCCATTGTCACAGTGGTCGTAAATATTTTTGTCTTCTATTGTTCCATAGTTTTCCAATCTTTCCAGTATATAAACTTTGTTTTTACTATTCATTTGATAAACTGGTCTTTCTGTAAATTTAAATGAAAATTCATCATCATCAGGAAAACGTGTCCTTTCTTTTTTGGACAACAGTGCATATTTAAACTTTTCTACATAGTTTTGTTCTGTTCCATCATATTTCACAATTTCATGGTGCAACATTAAAAATATTTTATTTAATGCGTTGCTGGGCAAATCACACATCGTTCTTCTAAACAAATAATTTTCCGTTATCAAAAAAATTTCTGTTACTTGAGTAATATCAATAGTATTTTCATCATAAAGGCGCAACACTTCCATAAAAAATGGTCTTGTAACCGTTGTTTCCAGTCGATTTAGTCGATAAATACAAGCATTCAAAGCCTTATGATTGGTATTACCACCCAAAAGGATAGCATAACGTTTTGCATAGTCCAGTAAATCTTGCAACACATCTTCTATATTTTTTACTTTTACCGTTGGAGACTCCATATATTCTTTAAAACTAACATAAACTTTTTTCTGTGAGGGAATCGCCATTTGTTTGACACTCAAATAGTCTCTTACAAAAGAACTGACATCATATTTTGTATATTCTTCTATACGATTCCAATATCTATCATAATATTCATTTTGTTTATTGTTTGGAAGTCCCATTAGTATAAAATTACGTATTTTGTCTCCCTCACTCAAATCCAAACCTGTAGAATTTAAACTTTCAAAAATAAGTTGAGGGTTGTCCTCATTATTTAATATAATATTGATAATTTCCAAACGACAAATGGCATCAAATAATTGGTCTATTGTTACCTCTTGTTTTTGTATTCTTTCATAAAAATAATTGTAATTTGTTGTCAAATTCGATTCTCGAATATATTCATCAGCACTGTCAAACAGTTTTCCAAATGCCTTTTGGTCATTTTTTACAGGTTTTAGTTTCATGTGTGTTTCTTGTGGACGGTATCTATCTACAAGAAAATCTTCATAAATTTGCTCGCCAAGTGAACTATCTTCTGGCACAATAACATGATTATGAATCAAATGATACATTGCCAAAAATAACAACGAAACCGTTGTCAAGCGTTGCTGCCCATCAATGACTAAAAATTCTGTATTTCTTCCAGAAGGCTGATACACTGACACAATACTGCCAAAAAAATGACTGTTTCTATTATTTCTTACAACTTTAAGTAAATCCTCATAAAGTTGCCTGCAATTTTCTGTTTTCCAGTCATAGTTGCGCTGATATACTGGAATAATAAAACGCTTCTTTGAACCCTCCATATATTCTATCAATCTACATTCTGAACCTTTCATTTGTTCCTCCCCCTCCAAACACAGTTATTTAAAATTCTTTCTTTTGCAACAGT
>CAMXTM010000265.1 GCA_947246775.1 uncultured Clostridium sp.
GGTTGAATTATAATTATCAGTCATTGAAAACAGATGACATTGATATAGATTTTATAAGAAATAGAATATTACAACTTAGAAATACAAGTCCTTTATCTGATAGAAAATTAAGTCTTGCATTAGGGTATAATCCATCTTTTATAAAAGAAATCTTATCAGGAAGAAATAAGCCTTCTTTAGATTCACTAATAAATATTTGTGATTATTTTCATATTTCATTATTTGATTTTTTTAACGTAGATGTTCATTATCCTATTTTGTATAAGGAAATTTATAAAGAATTAGAGCGTTTATGTGGAGATGATTTGCATAAACTTCTTGCTTTTCTGAAAATATTACAACCTCAAGATTATCAGATGATTCTTTCTATTATAAACCGATTTTATCAAAGCAAATTGTAATATATTAGAGGTGGAAATATTGAAGAAATCATACTCAAATGACAATGTTATACAACATATCAAACAAAAGCGGAAAGAAAAAGGATATTCCTTTTCTCCGCTTGTTACTATTTCCCCAATTTCCTAGATAATGTCATCATATGTTAGAGATAACAAGAGTAATACAACGAATATAGATAGCGACAAAAAAAAGCTCATTTTTAGCATAACAAGTTGCTATTCCTCTTATATATTAAATCAAATCTTTTTATAAAAATAAAAGTTCTTATAGAATATCATGAATTACTTTTGCTATATCTTCATTCAAACAAATAGATTGCTCTACTATTTCATTTGGACAAACGGCTTCTCCATAATTTATACAAACATATGTTGCTTTTGAATTTTCTGCTGTCATCTTCCAAAATGGATATTTAATGATAGCTGGTGTATTAGCTCCAACTCCCAATTCTAAAAACAAAATCTGCAAGTTTTTGTGACGGCGAACAAAATCATCATATCTATTTGCTGCTGCATACCAACCTTCATCTTGCACAAAAGTACTATCTGAACGCAAATTCATAGTCATTGGTACACCACAGACTGGACATTTTGGGATAAGTTCTGTTGGAATTTTCATATTTCTTTGCGTCTCAATTATTTTCCTAACAGATTCTTCATTATCATAAGTTTTTTGATGGCAAGGTTTTGAGCATTGCCACAAGCCATAATCTCCTTGCGTATAAAACATTCGCTTTTTATCAAAACCTGCTAACTGAAACTGATGGTCTACATTGGTAGTTAATATAAAATAGTCCTTATCTTTTACCAACTCTAATAAATCTACATAAGGCTTACCTACAGGCAAATCATAGCGATTATAATAAATATGACGACTCCACCATGCCCAATATTCCTCAAGTGTTTTATAAGGATAAAATCCGCCAGAATAAATATCATTTATACCATATTTTTTATGAAAATCAGAAAAATACCGATAAAATCGCTCACCAGAATAAGTCAAGCCTGCGGAAGTAGACATACCAGCTCCTGCCCCAATAAGAATAGCATCAGCAGTTTTTATTTTCTCTTTTAGTTGCTCTATTTTATCCGAGTAACTCTTGGTAGATTTCGTAATCAATTTGTTTAAAAACATTAAATATCACCTCAATTTTGCTCTGCGTCTGCTTTTTATATGCCTTTACTGCTTCAATTGCAATTTCCGCTGCTCGTTTATTTGGAAAATGAAACTCACCAGTAGAAATACAACAAAAAGCAATACTTTTCACATCATTTTCTTCAGCAAGTTTTAGACACGAGAGATAACAAGAAGCAAGTAGTTCTTCTTCTTTTTTTGTTAATTTCCCTTGAATGATTGGACCTACTGTATGCAACACATATTTGCAAGGCAAATTATAAGCAAGCGTGATTTTTGCTTTTCCCGTGGGTTCTTCCTGTCCTTGCTTTCTCATCATTTCTGCACAGTCTGCTCTAAGTTGAACACCTGCGTAAGTATGAATGGCATTATCAATACAGCTATGACAAGGACAGAAACAGCCAAGCATTTGACTATTTGCTGCGTTCACAATTGCATCACTTTTCAGTGTTGTGATGTCTCCCTGCCATATATATATATCTTTTTGCACTGGTGTTAAATCTGCAAAATCAGTAATTCCTTTTTGTGCTATCTCCATCTTCAAATACTCATCTTGCACCTTTAAAAATTCTTCACTGATATGCTGAGGCATACGAATATTAAACAATGAACGAAGCAAATTTTTTTGTTCTTGTGTATGAACTGGAATGGCAATATTCTGATATTTTGGCTGTTCATGGAGCAGCTCTTTTATCAAAAACAATCTTCTTTCAGTTTGTGTCATATTATCCCCTCTTTTCAATCACTTTAATATAGAATAAAATCCCGCAAAGTTCATTATCTGCGGGAATTTTTTTCAGTTTGCAAATTTTTATTGCAAGTTAGAAATTTCATTATACCTGAAATAAATTTTTTATTTATTAACTAGCAATTATACTCTCTAGGTGGATTACCAGAAAAGTCAGCAATAACAGCTTTAGCCTCTGCTAAATAAAACACCTCAAAAGTTGGATTATCAGCAGTCTGATAATTGCTCTTTACAATAGGGTTCTCAAGAGCCGCTTCTTTAATTGCTTTGTCATCTACAAAAACAGTTTTTCCACTAATACGAATCCATTCATAAGATGGAGAAGAAATACAAATTTCAACATTAGGATTTTCCTGCATATCTTTATAGACATCTTTATGATTGCCTGTGCAGAACCATAATTTGCTATCTTTCTCAAAACAAAACATAAATGGACGGCATTTTGCCTTTCCATCACGACCTACTGTTGCAAGATATTGAACTGGATTTTCTTTTAAAAATTTTGTAACTTCTGACATAATGATGTCCTCCTTATCATAAAAATTTAAATTGTTGTAATATTTATTGTTACAACAAGAGTGTAACATATCTTTGTTGTAATGTCAATAGTTACATTAAGATTTTTTTAAAATTTTTTTATTTTTTACATACTAAATCATAAAAAAACAGCTATATCTCCATTTTATAATGGTATATAGCTGCTTTTTAATATACTTACTATGATTGTATTTCTTGCTGAATATATTTTTGTGTATCATGGATTACATCTGCAAGAGTAATTTTTTGCATTTCAGATTCCATTGCTTTTTGAACTTGCTGCAATTTACCATCAAGAATACGATGAATATTTCGTCCTACTGGACAATCCTGATTTGCGTTTTCATGAAAATGAAAAAGCTCACCATTTTCAATACACTCGACTGCATTATAAATATCAAGAAAAGTAATTTTTTCTAAAGGCTTGGCAATTGACGCTCCTCCACTTCCTCTTTGCACATTAACAAGCTTTGCAGCTTTTAATTGTGAAAGTATCTTACGAATAATAACAGGATTAACGTTGACGCTTCCTGCCAAAAAGTCACTTGTGATTTTATGTTCTTTTTCAAAAATATTAATACAGGAAAAAATGTGTATTGCTATTGTAAATCTGCTTGAAATCTGCATTATATTTAACCTCACATACTAACGGTATTTGCCATGTTTATTATAACAAAGCATAGTTGTAATGTCAATAGTTACACCATAATTCCCCACACAAATTAGTTAGGCAATTAAATATAATTTTCATTGAGTCAATGTCCACAAAATTGCAAAAGCTACTGGAATTAGTGCAACTACACTCTATTCAATCATTCAAAAAGATTCCA
>CAMXTM010000266.1 GCA_947246775.1 uncultured Clostridium sp.
ATTAGGCTGTTTTATACAAACAAGTGCTTGGTATATGGGAAATCATCATAATGACATTGCAAAAGGATTTGCAAAAACAGTTTTGCAGGTTCTTTTAAAAAGTTTAAATGAATTAATGGAAAATATGGAAAATATGCGGGCAAGAGAAAATGTCA
Organism: uncultured Clostridium sp.; assembly: GCA_947246775.1. Taxonomy (GTDB): domain Bacteria; phylum Bacillota; class Clostridia; order Lachnospirales; family Anaerotignaceae; genus Coprocola. The sequence goes on from CAMXTM010000266.1 coordinate 156, forward strand.
TGTGGGCATCTTGTGTTAATACAATGGGAGTATTTCGTTCAGGCATAGATGACTTTTATCCTTGGACATTGTTTTCAGTAAGTTATATTCCTCGCACAGCTCATAATGTTTCTTATAGAGAGGCACTTGTAACAGCATATCCTCATTGGTTAAAAGGAATATCAAAATATCATATGGAAGATATTTGTATGCTTTTTACAGAAGTTTTTGGTATTTCTTCAGAATTAAGTAAGGAACAAATTGTAGATGAAGGCTGTAAAATGCTTAAAAAGTTGATTGAAAAAAGTGGCATTTCTTTAACATTATCTTATTATGATTTATGCCCAACGAAAGAATATGTTATAAATTCTTTAAATAAAGAAGATTTTGGAGAGTTTACAACAGATGAAATGTATCATATGATTGCAAAATGTTATAAATATTGATTACATTTGTTCTTTGTATCGCATTTTGTGTTGCTGGATACAGTTCAAATAATAATAGTCTAAATGGAGTAGATACAAAATCTAATCAGATACTACCAAAAATAGTATTACAACAGCAAGTAATGGGGGAGAAGCCTATGGAAACACAGCAGATTAAAAATACTGCTTATACCACAAATACAAAAATAGTAAATGTTCTATCTGACCCTATATTTGAGCCATATGGTAGACTAATTTTTCCAGTTAACAAGAGCTATTATAGTGGAGATACATTAGGTGAACTTTATTTAACATGGTATAACAATATTGACCCAAATAAAACAGTAGAAATTGTAAATTATATGAAAGACCATGCAACAGCTGGTGAAACTATTTTTTATGATATTTATACAGAGGAAGAAAAGGCAGCTGACCCAGCAAAGAAAGATACAGGTTTATTTTTCTTCAAAGGGAATCCTGGAGAAAGGTTTATAGTTTGTAATGCAGGTGGTGGCTTTGCCTATGTAGGTGCTATGCATGATAGTTTTCCTCATGCACTAGAATTATCAAAGTTAGGCTATCATTCCTTTGCACTAATTTATCGTCCTGGAGCTCAGACTGCTTGTGAGGATTTAGCAAGAGCAATCAGCTTTATTTTTGAACATGCAGAAGAATTGGAGGTAAATACTGATTGTTATTCTTTATGGGGAGGTTCTGCTGGGGGAAGAATGGCAGCTTATATTGGTACTTATGGAATAGCAGCCTTTAGTGGCAATGATATTTCGAAACCAGGAACCATTGTAATGCAGTATACAGGTCACAGTGAATATAGTAAGGATGACCCACCTACCTATGCATGTGTAGGAACCAATGATGGTATTGCAAACTGGCGTACTATGAAAGCAAGACTTGATGCAATGAAAACTTTTGGTATTCCAACAGAATTTCATGCATATGAAGAGCTCTATCATGGCTTTAGTATTGGAACTGGAACAATAGCTGAGGGATGGCTATATGATGCAGTTAAATTTTGGAAAATGCAAATGTAAAAAAATCTAGATATAAGGAGGAATAAGGAATGAATATTTTATTTATCAATGGCAGTCCAAATAAAAATGGAAATACAGTAAAATTAGCAAAGAAGTTGTTAATAGGAAAAGAATATCAGACATTGAATTTAGTAGATTATAAAATATATAGCTATGGTCAAAATTTTGAGGATGACCAGTTTATAGAAATTGTAGAGGCAATGAAAGTAGCAGATATGGTTGTCGTTGGTTCACCTGTTTATTGGCATAATATGTGTGGTTCTATCAGAAATCTGATTGACCGTTTTTATGGAGCAGTCAATCAAGGTGCACTCTCAGGACGAAAATTTGTATTTTTGTTTCAAGGAGCAGCACCAGAAGCATGGATGTTGGAAAAAGCTAAGTATACAATGAATCGTTTTGCTCAAATGTATGGTATGGAATATGTAGGAATGGCAACAAACAATCATGAAGCAGAAAATTTAGCGAAAAAAATTTGAGAAAAAATAAGTATTGTACATGATTAATTACAAAATATCTATATAACAGCTTTGTTAATAATAGTATAATGGTTAGATAAAACCTAAAATATTATGTCGAAATTCTATTAAGATGATACAAAAATATTAGAATAAAGCAACAATTTGAAATATTTGTATTATATGAAAAGGGGGGCTGTAAAAAAATAGATTACCTTTTTTATATAACCAATTATATTAAATAATAGAAAAACTGAAATTTTTCTGCTAAATCTTTAAAAAAACAATAACAATAAATATCTACGAAAAAAATGATATTTAGAAATGTTGTAGCTACAATGTTTAAAAAAAAATAAGAGTATTTCCATTTAGGTTGCTTTGTAATGTTATAAAAAATAGTTTTGCAAAAAACATAAGAAAATAAATAGAAAGTATATAGATTATTATATCAATATTATTTTTTCTTAGTAGCAAAAAAGAAGCAAATTAATTTTTATTTTCGAGCTATTGAGAGAAAGTTTTTTTTGCAAAATTTTAAGAATTTGCAAAATGTTTTCTTTATCTTTTCATCAATTTTTCTATAAAAAATAATTTATTTTTCAGCGATAAGATATATATATAGTATTAAAAAATGATATTCCAAAAAAAGGAAAAGCCACGCTGAAAGCGTTTTACAAATTTCAAAAAAATTTGTACTAGGGGTTTGGGGCATTCCCCAACAAGCATGGAAAGGGATATCCCTTTTCCCTGCTTGCAACCAATGTAATTTTTACATTTATACAATTTTTATAGTTTTTAATTATTTACTAATTTATTATGTTCTTTGATTGAAGTAGCGGGAACTTTTAGCAGAATTAAAAATAAAGAATGGTATAATTGATTTAAAATCTAGTACAAAAAACCTATGAAATATAAAAATATTTAATTATCCCAAAATAAATATTTTTATTACAAACGAAAAAATATTGCCTGATTGCTACTCTGAAAAGAAAGAACAAAAAAACTGCCATTAAAAAGTATATAACAAGTATAATATTTTTAAGCAATTTTATAATTTATAATAAAGATGAAAAGAGTGTAAACATTGTTTATCCCCTTGAGAGAAATCAAAAAAAATAGCATATATAAGATTTTAATGAAGGGTTGTAGCTACAATGTTTTAGAAAGAAGTAATAGAAGTTTGATGTAAACTTTATGAACTGTACACTTTATCAAGGGCATTTTTTAAAGTAGTAGGAAACTATATTTTTATTTAAAATTTCTTTTAATGGATAGATATCTATTGCTATATATTCATAGTATTTATTTGAAAATAGTTTTGTCAACTTCCATTTTTTAGATATCTCCCTTTATAAAGTGTTCCTGTTTTTGGATTCCATTTGTTATTTCAGTTTTAGCAATTATTTATTATTTTCCCTAGCCTAGTGGTAATCAACATTTCAAGCAATTTTACAATAAAGAAGAAAAGAGTCGTAACATTATTACACTCCTTAAAAAAAATTAAGAAGCATAGTTTTTAACAGAGAATAGTATATACAAAATTTAATGCAAAGTACTAAAAATGCTGTCAAAAAACAAACAGAAT
>CAMXTM010000267.1 GCA_947246775.1 uncultured Clostridium sp.
ATAATAAAAAAGAAAAAGCGTATATTGAAAAAAATGCTGATGCACCTTTTGCTCTTTTTCGACTGTATACCGCATCACTTAGTTTAAAAAGGCATTTCAAAATAAGAAGAGAATATGAGCGTGTATTTGAAGAAAAACTAGAAAACAAAGAGATGTATGGACTCAGCCTGGACTGAAAGGGAGGGATTGATATGCGTTATTATGAACTAAAATATTTAGTTACAGAAGCATTTTATGAAGATATATTAATTGAAAATTATACCATTGGACAAACAGCAAATAGAAGTTTTGTTGAATTTGCTAGACCATCAAACGAAAGTGACATCAATTTTGTCATTGTAACTAGCACAATATTAACTAGAGTAGCAACGCATGAACCAGCAAAATTAAAAAGTTTTTTAGAAAAATATGATAAAATGTTAGAAATCCTCAAAAAAATCGATTTAGATGATTATTTAAACGAAGACGAAAAAGAAGATATTTTATATGATATTGGTATCCTTAAAGAATGTTTTGAGAAATATGTTAAAAAAGAATAAAAGGTATGAACGCAACACTGACTGAAAGTGAGGGATTGACATGGACTATTATCAACTAAAATATTTAGTTACAGAAACATTTTATGAAAATATGTTAGATGAGAATTATACGATTGGACAAACAGCTGGTAGATGTTTTGTTGAATTTTATGAGGAATTACACGAAAATAATATAGAATCTATCATTGTAATTAGTACAATTCTTGCTAGAATCGCTAGACATGAGCCAACAAAATTAAAAGATTTCTTAAAAGAATATAAAGAAATGTTAGAATTATTGCAGAGAATTAATTTAGATGAATCTTTAAAGGAAGAGGAAAGAAAAGACATTTTATATGATATCGGTTGTGTTAGAACTTGTATTAAAAAATATGTGAAAAAAGAATAATTTTTATCGTTACTCTATTTGATACATAATGGAGGGAAACAATGAAATTTCTCAACGAGTTAATTGAAAAATTACAAAAAAGAAATATTCCTATCAAAAACGCTACAGAAAGTCAGATAAAAGAGTTATTATCTATGGGAAAAGATGGCATTTTGCCAAAGGCATATATTGGGTTTATGCGTGCTATGGGAAATGGAACAGAGGGCGAATATATGCGGGGAGAGTCTTGTTTTATGGACGAAATTTTTATGTTAAAGCAAGGAGCGATTGCATTATTAGAAGAAAATGCATCAAAACTTGCGCTAACAGACAATGATTTTGTTTTTTTTATGAGTCAGGGCTGCCTGTTTTGTCTGTTTCATCTGGACGAGGGAGATAATCCGCCAGTATATTTTTATAACGAAAGCGGAGAGGATAGGTTTTTAAAAATATCAAACACACTAACCGAATTTTTAATGCATTATTTGGAGCAAAAACCTGACTTGTTCCAAGAAAAACAATAAATTTTTAATAAAAATGGGAGGAAAAAGTGATGGATTTGGAAAAAAAGTAAAAAATGTGATGTGGTTTCAAAAGAACAATTTAAAAATTAAATTACAAAATGGAAAAGAAAAATCAGAAGTTTGGGTTACGCTCAATGGATATAACATTTGTTTAAAACTAATGATGTTTGACTTTATAGAACAATTAAAGCATGAATTAATGCTAGACGTTTCTGTTAAAAAAGGATTTCATGCTCAAAGAAGCTTTATCATAGATGCAGAAAATGCTTTGGAATTAGTAGAGTATATACCCATTTTTATAGATAGGTGGAATATTAACATTACTTCTGATACATTTTCTGATTCTGATATTATTTCAAATAAAATATGGTATCATGTTACAAAATAACGATGGAAAGGAGCTAGTAAATGATGTCTATTACTTTTTGCGCTCATCTACATAAAAAATGTTTAAATGAAAAAGCATTATACAACATAATTTGCGCATATTTTGCTCCAACAAATCAAATCGCACAGGAAAAAAGAGAAAGATGTATCTTTTACAATGGCTTTGATAAAGATAATGCAATAGACATTGCTTTTGTAGAACAAACAAATTATCCTTACAATATTTGGGAATCTGACATCTTAAATCAAGATTTTTCTTATGCACAAGAAATTATTTTTGGTATCGCAAAAGAAAAATACTCTATTGACACTTATCAAAAAATAATAGATTTTTGTATCTTTTTAAAAAATCAAATAGATACTGCTATACTGCTTACTTCTGACGTACACAACGATATCTGTTTTTTAGATAAAAAGGGTATCATTCTATCAAAAAAGAAATATGGCATTGATTATTTTTAGATAATCAATGCCATCAAATTATAATTCTTTTTTGATTTGTTCTAACTGTGATTTTGATAATCCTGTACATCTTACAATAGTATCTAAATCAACACAATCAAACAACAAATTTCTAGCAATTTCTATCTTTTGTTCTAGCTTCGCTTCTTTTACTTTCTCCTGTGCGTATTCTTCCATTACTGTCATATAGCTATTCCTCCATTTCCTATCATTTATTAGCTTTGTCATTTCCTTTTCTATCATAGATGATAAATTACTCTTCATTTCGGATTTGTAACCATCTTTTAACAATTTATATTGTCATTTTGTGCGTTTAAATTTCCTGTGGTGTTTATGATGATTTTATATGACCTATCATCAAAATCATATATTTTATTTTTACTTGTTATGAATTGCGATTTTATATGATATATTACATCATCTGCATCTAAATCTTTAAATGGATTAAACATACAAATAAATATAATATATGTCGTCTTTAACGCTTTAAAATTATCCCCTTTTATCAAAACCTCTTTATCAATCATACCTTGATAATATCGAAATCGTTCAGGTAGGTCATCGTTATCATTTCTTAACTGTATTTCAATATCATATATATTATTATTATCGTCAACAGCATAGACATCTAATCTTACACCACGAGCATCTCCTATATCATCAATCACCTTTTCTTTTTGTTTAAAAACAATTTCATTTACCGTTAAATTTAAAATATCCTGTAAAAATTTTTTGATAATCTCTATATTCATAAATACGGAAGTAAACATGATATTGTCTGTAATTTTAATCTTTTTTAAAATACTTCTATCTTGTTTCATGACACACCTCTGTTCTATTATTACATTTATTATATCACTTTTTTTATCATTCGTCATCTGTTTTTCAGTTCATACAACAGAAAAGCGTGCCGACTTTAACGACACGCTTGGTTATCACTGTACATCTGTTATGGTTTCTGAACCATTTTCACGGTAGGTATAAACTGTAAAACCGTTATATCTCCATTCGCCATCTTCTCCATCACCCAAGCAACTAGAAGAATAATCTGTAGAAGATGGGCTACCGATTGCTCCCTGCAAACTACTTGCGCTCTGTCCAATATAGCCCACTGCAATTTGTCTTGCATCTTTTGCAGGCTCTGCTGGTTGCGCTGGTGCAGCAGGTTCGGCTGGTGTCGCCTCTACTGCTTCTGCTGGCTCTGCTGGTTGAGCAGTTTCCACTGGTTGTGGAGTAGGTGCAGGTTCAGCTTGTTGTGCAGGCTGTGCTTGTGTTGCTCCACTTGATTTTTTTGCTGGCTCTGCTGTTTGTTTTGGTGTTTCTGCCTGTTGTGCTGGCTGAGCAGGCGTAGCAGGTTCGGC
>CAMXTM010000268.1 GCA_947246775.1 uncultured Clostridium sp.
TATTTTGAGTTTAATCATACAAGTCCAAGAGAAAAAGAAAAAAGGGAAAACATATTAAAAGAGCTTTTGCCTAATATGGGTAAAAATGTAGTAATATTATCACCATTTTATACAGACTATGGATATAATTGTATTATTGGAGAAGATACATTTATTAACCATAATGCGTATATTATGGATGGCGCAAAAGTGACAATCGGAAAAAATTGTTTTATTGGACCAAATTGCGGCTTTTATACAGCAAATCACCCATTGATTGCAGAAGAAAGGAATAAAGGTTTTGAAAAGGCAGAAGCCATTACAATAGGTGATAATGTGTGGTTAGGTTCTGATGTAACAATTTTGCCTGGAGTAAGCATAGGAGCAGGTAGTGTAATAGGAGCAAAAAGTGTTGTAACAAGGGATATTCCAGAGGGTGTTATGGCTGTAGGAAATCCATGTCGTGTTGTTCGTGAAATTACAGAAAATGATAGAGTGATAAAATAAAATAGATAAAAAAAGTTGTATAAACAAAGAAGAGAACAATATTTTTACATACATTATATGTTGACAAAAATATTGTTGCATATTATAATAAGGGCATAAAGATTAGGTGTGAGGGTAACACCTTTATAAAGAAATCCCAATAGAAGCTTAGCCCTTGTATTTTTTAGTACAAGGGCTTTATTATATATTTGGAATAGATAAAAAGCAATATAAAAAGGGAGCGATAAATTATATGGAATTATCAAAAAAAGCATTAGAAATCAAACCATCTTCTACACTAGCAATCTCTGCGAAAGCAGCACAGTTAAAAGCAGAGGGAGTAGATGTTGTAACATTTGGTGTAGGAGAGCCAGATTTTGATACACCAAAACATATATGTGATGCAGCAATAGAGGCAATACGAAATGGTGACACAAGATATACACCAGCATCAGGCACAATGGAATTAAGGGAAGCAGTATGTAAAAAATTAAAAAAGGATAATGATATTACATATACACCAGAGCAAATTATTATTAGTAATGGTGCAAAACATTCTCTTATGAATACCTTTATGGCAATTTTGAATGATGGTGATGAGGTCATTATACCAGCGCCCTATTGGCTGAGCTATTCTGAAATGGTAAAAATTGCTGGGGGCGTTCCAGTTATTGTAAAAACGAAAAAACAGAATCATTTTATGATGACAAAACAAGAGATGTTGGACGCATATACAGATAAAACAAAAGCGATTGTATTAACAAGTCCATCGAATCCAACAGGAATGGTTTCTACCATAGAAGATTTAAAGACAGTAGCAGATTTTGCTGTTGAAAAAGATATTTTTGTTGTTTCCGATGAAATTTATGAGAAATTGATATATGAAGAAGATAAAAAGCATATCAGTATTGCATCCTTAGGAAAAGAAATATATGATAGAACTATTGTCATCAATGGTGTGTCAAAGAGCTATGCTATGACAGGCTGGAGAATTGGTTTTACAGCAGCACCAAAAGAAGTAGCAAAGCTAATTAGCGCTTTGCAATCCCATATGGCATCAAATCCAAACTCAATCGCACAAAAAGCTACTGTAGCGGCATTAAATGGCTCACAACAGTGTGTAGAGGATATGACAAAGGAATTTAAAAAGAGGAGAGACTATATATTTGAGAGAGAAGAAGCGACTCCTATGATTCATGCCTTAAAACCAGAGGGAGCATTTTATTTGTTTGTAGATGTGAGTGAAACCTATGGTAAAAAGGCAGGAGAAAAGCAAATCAATAGTGCAGCAGATTTTGCAGCAGCATTGTTAGAACAAAAATATGTAGCAGTAGTACCATGTGCTGATTTTGGTATGGTAGATTATATTAGATTGTCTTATGCAACCTCAATGGAACTAATAAAAAAAGGTATGGATAGGATAGAAGAATTTGTAAAAGAGTTAAAATAATGAGGTGAAGTAGTATGAGCTATGAAATCGTAAAAAGTGAAAAATGCTATAAGGGCGCATTTTTAAGCGTAGTAAAAGATGAAATTTTGTTGCCAGATGGGAAAACAGCATTTCGAGAAGTGGTAGAGAGAGGCGCAGCAACAGCTATATTGCCTATTGATAGCGAAGGAAATATCATATTAGTCAGACAATATAGACACCCTTTTGGAGAAATGATGTTAGAAGTACCTGCAGGCATTATGGAAGCTGGCGAAGAAGCGGCTGAGTGTGCAAAAAGAGAATTGGAAGAAGAAACAGGATATAAAACAAAAGAATTAGAATTTGTTTGTGAGATGTATCCCACACCAGGATTTTGTATGGAAAAACTGTATTTGTATTTAGCAGAAAATTTGGAGCAGGGACATCAAAATTTTGATGATGATGAATTTATAGAAGTAGAAAAATATACCTTGCAGCAAGCTCTTGATATGATAAAATCAGGCGACATAAAAGATGGCAAAACAATATTGCTTTTGTATGCATATCAAGCAAAAAAGGGACATAATTAAATCAAAAAGGGCATATGATTTTAATAGCGATAGCATAAAAAAAGGAGTTGCTAGAGGAGGAAAAATCATATGCAAAGAATGAAAAATAAACAGCAAAAAAGGCAAATGATGGCGCTCATGATTTGCCTTTTGTTTTTATTATCTACAATAGTGGGAGCAGTGTTGGCAAATGGCTTATCATTAGAAGAAGTAGGTACATTACAAAGTAGTATTGACGAATTATTTCGTAATGAGCAAACAACAAAAAATTTTGTAACTGTATTTTTTAAATATTTAAAATATGATGTACTGATATGGCTGGGAGGTTGTTTTTGTTATGGTGCAATTCTTTCAGCAGGGGTACTTGCTTTTCGGGGCATTTCATTGGGATATACGGCTGCGGTACTTTTTAGAACGTATGGAGCAAAAGGAATATTGGTAGTAATTTGTACAATGTTGCCACAGAATATGGTACTATTGCCAGTGTATTTTTTTATGACATTTTTGGCTTTTTGTTTTTTGTTGGAGCAAAAAAGCGGACAATCTGGGAAAGGAGCATTAAAAAGGGAAGTCACAAGGATATGGACAGAATATGCTATATTGTTATGTGTTTCTGTGATAATGGTGGGAGTGGCATGCTTTGTAGAAATTCATCTTTCAGGATTGCTGTTAAATGTGTTAAGCGGACTAATGCAATAAAAACAATGGTGACATATTATAAATGAGATTCATTTTGACATTGTATGGACTTTTAAACAAAAAAATAGTATAATAATAAGTCATAAAAAAGATGTAAAAAGGGTTGTATTTGGTAGTAGTTTGAGATGTGAAAGGGAGTATGAATCAGAATATGGAACAAAAGGTTGCATCATTTATAACATATTTAAGAGAGAAAAGAGGTGCATCAGAGAATACAGTTCTTTCATATGGCAGAGATTTAAAAGCATTTATTGAATATTTAAAAAGAGTAAATATACCAGATTTTAAATTTGTTAATAAAACGACTATTTTAGCATATAATTATGAACTAAAAAAACAAAAGAAAGCCGATACTACTATATTTAGAAATATGTCATCGTTGAGGGCATTTTTCCAATATTTGAGTTATTTGGGAGAGATAACAGAAAACCCTGCAATAGAAGTAGAACTGCCAAAAATAAAAAGAAAAGTGCCAGAATATTTAAAATT
>CAMXTM010000269.1 GCA_947246775.1 uncultured Clostridium sp.
ACCTAATTCTACAAAATAATTTTCACCATCAATTGGTTCAAAAGGGCTAATTTGTTTTCCTACAGGATAGTCATAAAAAGCCATTTCTAAATCCATGTTGCATCTTCCTTTCTTTTACTGTTCTATTTTTTTATTTTTTTCAACGCCTAATACTCCATTGACTGCCTGATGCCAGCCCTGCAATTTTTGCTGTACAAGCTGTTTTTCCATAGCAGGATAAAACACTTTTTGGATACTGCGATTTTGTATAATATCGCTTTTGTCTTTCCAGTAGCCCACCCAAAGCCCTGCAAAATAAGCTGCTCCCAGTGCTGTAGATTCAATGCACACAGGGCGTTCGATTGGTACGGAAGTAATGTCTGATTGAAATTGCATAATAAAATCGTTTGCGCAAGCACCACCATCTACTTTTAGGCACTGTAAATCCATTGCCGCATCATCTTGCATTGCTTTTAGTACATCATAGCTTTGGTAGGCAAGGGATTCTAGCGTTGCCCGCACAATGTGATTTTTATTTACGCCTGCCGTAAGCCCGATGATAGCGCCTCTGGCGTAGGCGTCCCAATAGGGCGCACCCAGCCCTGCAAAAGCTGGTACAAAGTAGACACCGTTGGTATCTTGCACTTGCTGCGCTATTTGCTCTGTCTCAGCGGCTTTTTGTATGAGCTGCATTTTATCCCTTAGCCACTGTATTGCTGCGCCTGCGGTAAAAATAGAGCCTTCTAGGGCATAGGTTATGGTGTTGTCGATGCCCCAAGCAATGGTTGTCAAAAGCCCATGTGTAGAAAAAACGGGTTTTTGCCCTGTATTCATCAGCACAAAACAGCCTGTACCATAGGTATTTTTGGCGCTGCCTGCCTCAAAACAGTTTTGCCCAAATAAGGCGGACTGTTGGTCTCCCGCAACGCCTGTAATGGGGATATTGCCGCCAAATAGAGACGTGTCGCCAAAGTGATAACTAGAGGGGCAAACTTTTGGTAGCATACAAACAGGAATGTCTAACTCGTTTAATATGTCATTGTCCCACTGTAAGGTGTTGATATTAAATAACATGGTGCGGGAAGCATTGGAATAGTCCGTAGCGTGTACTGTACCGTTCGTCATTTTCCAAATCAGCCAAGTATCCGTTGTACCAAATAGTAAATCGCCTTGTTTTGCTTTTTGTAGGGCATTGGGGACATTGTGCAATATCCAGTGTATTTTTGTAGCAGAAAAATAAGCGTCTATTAAAAGCCCTGTTTTTTGGCGAAAGGTTTCCGAAAGTCCTTTTTGTATTAAAGTGTCGCAGTATTCCGCAGTACGACGACATTGCCATACAATCGCTGGATAAATTGGCTCGCCTGTGTGCTTGTCCCAGATAACAGTGGTTTCTCTTTGGTTTGTGATGCCGATTGCTGCAATATTTTGATGTGTTGCGCCAATGGTAGAGAGTGCTTTTTTTGCTACTTCTATTTGGGTTTGATAGATTTCGTTGGGGTCATGTTCTACCCAGCCTGCCTTTGGATAATATTGTTGATATTCTTTTTGTGCCATACTGATAATCGTACCTTTTTTGTCAAACAAAATGCAGCGGCAACTCGTTGTGCCTTGGTCAAGTGACATAACATATTTTTCCATGTAGTGCGATTCCTTTCTTGTTTTTATTTTATTATAGCACAATTCACAAAAAGGCAAAACAAAAGACACTGCAAATGTTGCAATGTCTTTTATTGTGGACGCTGTCCACACCTGCAAACTTTTTTGAAAAAAAGTTTGTAGAGTTTGAGACGAAGTCTCAAGGTTTTATAAGGTCTTTACATAAATGGGTTTGTTCTTCTTTCGTAGTCCAGTGAGGTCGCTGGACCATGTCCTGGGTATACAACATAGTCGCCTTGCAAATTTTTTAATCTTTGCAGGGAAGCCATCATTGCTTTTGGGTCACCTGTAGGGAAGTCTACTCTGCCACAAGAACCTAAAAACAAGGTATCGCCTGACAAGATGGCATTTTCGATAATAAAGCAAACGCTACCTAGTGTATGTCCTGGTGTTTCGATTACTTTAAATTTTAAATCGCCTACTTCTATGGTGTCGCCCTCTTTTACGGTGACATCAGGGGAAATAGATAATGCTCTAGGTGACATATTGGAAGCGTTTAAACTAGGGTCTGAAAGCAATGGGATTTCCTTGTCACAAGCGCATACCACACAGCCATATTTTTCCTTAACTTCTTCTACTGCGCCAATATGGTCAAAATGTCCATGTGTCAGTAGGATATGGCTTGGTTTTAAATTGTTTTGTGCAATGTAGTGAAAAAGTGCTGTTGTGTTGCCATCGCAGTCTACAATGGCACAGTTGCCCTTGTCATCAGATACTACATAGCAATTTGTGCCAATAGAACCCATTTCAAATGTTTGAATCGTCATGTCATTACTCCTTTATTTTATTATTTTATTGGTTTGCTTTTGCCGTAATTTGTTCTACAGTGAGTTTTAGTACCGCTGTTGCTTTTAAGACTTCTGCTGGAAAAGTAAAGTCTTTGTCTGTGTACTGTTTCATAATCGTAGCAAATGCTTGTGCTTTTTGTTCGTCTGGTAATTTTTGTAAATATCCTGTACCACATACGCTTTGGTATTTCATTGTGTAGTCACAAGCCTTTTCTCCCTCTACTAATGCGTGTTTGCAGTCCATTTCAAAGGCAACAGCGTTATTTTTTTCTAATAATTCCATTTTTTTGCCTGCATTTGCTCCATGAAAGTAAAGGGTAAATACATCATTTTCTAGTGTTGCACCAAAATTAACAGGCACAAGGTAAGGAAATTTTTCATCAAAAAAGGCAATACGGCAAACATCGCATTTTTTGATAATGTCAAAAATTTGTTGCTTGTCTGTAATTTCTCTATCTTTTCTCCGCATATAATTCTCTCTTTCTATTTGCTATTTTTTTCTAAAATTTAGAACACATTTTTTTCATTTAATAAATTTTTTAATACTGCCATTTGACCTGATGTGATAGTAACACCTTTTCCATATTTTGTATGTTCTGTATTCCATGTTCTTATATCATAGACGGGTTCTCTATCGTCCCATGAAATAAAATTTAATTCCTTTGTCCAGCCATTATTGGGATAGGATAAGTCTCCTATATGTTTATATATTTCATATTTTTTCATAGAAAAATGTCCTCAAGCCTTTAAGTATTCGTCAATAGAAGCAGCCGCTTTTTTACCTGCTCCCATAGCAAGGATAACGGTAGCAGCGCCTGTTACAGCGTCACCGCCAGCATAAATACCATGTCGTGTGGTTTCATTTGTGTCTTCATTTACCACAAGACAGCCTTTTTTATTGGTTTCTAAGCCTTTTGTGGTACTTCTAATCAATGGATTAGGGGAAGTACCGATTGACATAACAACGGTATCCACATCTAAAACATAATTAGAACCCTCTACTGCAACTGGTCTTCTTCTACCACTTGCGTCAGGCTCGCCTAATTCCATTACTTGACATTCCATGCCTGCAACTTTTCCGCTGCCATCATTTAATATTTTAACAGGATTCCTCAACAAATGAAATTCTATTCCCTCCTCTTTGGCATGATGTATTTCTTCCAAACGAGCAGGCATTTCTACTTCAGAACGACGGTATACAAT
>CAMXTM010000270.1 GCA_947246775.1 uncultured Clostridium sp.
GGTTTTGGTCAGGGTTTTGGTCAGGGTTAGATGGTTCATCTGGGTCTGGTTCAATTGGCGCAGCTCCTGCTACTACTACAATGTCAATTGTTTTTGTAACTGTTTTTCCATCTACTTCTATAGGCGTGCCATTTTCATCTACTAAAGTAGCTGTAATGGTTGCAGTATCATCTACATTACCTGTGATTCTAAATTTAACTTGAGGCTCATATCCATAAATTATGTCATCACCCTCTATTACTGCAACATTTTCATTATCTATGCTCCATTTTACATATCCATCAATAGATTCATGACTTGTACTGGTGCTATATTGATTATATACATCAACTAAAAAAGTTTCTATGTTATCTTTTTGTACTGTTACTTCGCTTCCACTTTCACCACTGCCATCATCATATTGTTTGAAAATGTTACCCAATTCACTTGGTACAGATTTTGCTCTTGTTTTTGCTGTAAGTGATTTACTCATTACTGCGCTGCCATCATTTGGTGTAAATGTAGCTGTCACAATAAATGTTCTTTCTGATGTAACACCCTCACCAATTACTAAATGAGTGTCTCCATCTTTTTCTACTATACTAGCGATTGTACTATCAGTAACTTCTTGACCATTTTCTGTTACAGACCATTCTACTGTGCCTCTACCTTTTAGTTCTACATTTTCCGCACCATCTTTACCATATAGCTCTAAGAATACTGATTCACCTGCTTCTAGCCCTTCTATATCTCCTCGATTTAACTCAATATCTGAAATAGTCATACTATCTGTAGAGAGTGTAACATTTACTATGACAGGTTCTACTTTTTGTGTTACTTTATCTGTTGTTTTTATTGTGATTGGTAATGTCATAGTTTGTTCATATGTAGCAGTATTATGTGCAGTTATAGTTAACTGTAATCTTACACCTTTCTCAATACTTACAGAAATAGCTACTTCTTCTTGATTTGGAAAATCTTCTGTTAATTCATAAGCTATCAATGAACTAGTTTCATTTGATATTATTGTATTATCATTTTGGTCTACCAATTCAGCATAGATGATTGCTGTACCACCTTTTTTTATAGTAACAGCTGTTTCATTTACATTTATTTTTGTTGGTACAGCTTGTGACGCATTTAAGGTAATCGTAATTGTAAAACCATCTTTTGGTATAGTATAACCACTTTCTGCCTCTAAAATTTCTGCTGGAATTGTTATAGTACATTTATAGATACCCTCTTCTTTTATTCCTTTACCTTCAATATATAATGAAATTTCTTTTTCTTCAATACTTGGCATTACAAATAGTTCTTCTGAGGATTCTATTTTTAAATCTTCATCTGTAGCATCAGCTTTAAATTTTGCGCCCTCTAATGTAATATAATCACCTAAAGCTTTTATATTGCTACCTATTGACCAACCCAGAGTTTCTCTATCCACTTTTGCGCTTGCTTGTTTTGTAGTTGGTGTAGTGGTACTTGGTGTAGTTGTTTCTACCTCTGCGACATTTTCGCCAGCATTAGAAGTATCTACTGTACCTGGATTTGTTGCTTCTACTTTACTAACTGTTCCCTCTCCAGCGATTTCTGTTTTGCCTGTTGAAGTAGAATTGATTATGTCCACTTTTGCCTCTGCTGTTACCTCTACTTTTGCAGTTGCTGTATCGCTCAGTTCTACCTTTTCCACGCTTGCATTATCTCTGACAGTAACGGCTGCATTTGCACTATTACTTGCTTTTATATTGCTGACTGCTGCATCTCCACTTAAAGCAATATTTGCGTCTACCTTGTCATTTAAAACAATGTTTTTTGCTTTTGCACCATTTTTTACTGTAATATTTGTGTTGCCATCGCCATTTAAAACAATGTCGCTTGCTTCACCAGTGACATCGACTCTTGACACTTCTGCGTTCGCTGCTACCTCAACGCTTGCTCCATCACCTGCTTCTACTGTGTTGACTTTTGCACCCTCTGCAATTTCAACTGGGGCTTGCGCTTCTATTTTACTGATTTCAAAACCAATAATTTTTGTAGGAATCATTGCTTTTACAATGGCGCTGATTGCTCTTGGGGTACGAGTTTTGATAATAACTTGTGTGTTCTCTGAAACACCATCTCTAATAACCGTAATTGTGCCACTGATATTCGTTCTTCCCTCAAAGAAAATATTAATATCTGCCAAATATGCTGCTGCAACAGCAATATTACTATCAGCATAAGCTGAAGCAACTGCACTACTATCTGCAATAATATCAACATCGCCTTTAAAACGAATGTCTTCTAATTCTAAACCATCTTTTGCATAAATCGTTGCTTTTCCTGTAAGTGTTTTACCTTTGTAGTCATCGGCGTCGCTTTGACTACGGATTGTTACAGCCTTACTTACTGTATTAGAGCTGGAACTGGAAGAGCTGCCGCCTGAACTAGAGCCTCTTCTACTTCCGCTGCCACTGCCGCCGCTTGTCCAAACTGTATTGCCAGCATTTGCTGTCGTTGTTACTGGTTCTTCACTTTGTTGACTATCTCTTTCTGTTGTGTCAACTTCGCCTTGTGATGGTGTTTGACTTGGGGTAGTTGTTCCACCTAATACTCTATCTAAGGTAGAAACCGCTTCTGCTCTCGTCATGCCCTTGCTGCCACCAAAACTGCCGTCAGGATAACCACTCAAATAGCCAGCGCTTACTGCTGCACCAACAGCACCTTTTGCCCATGCTGGAATTTGTGCTGCGTCAGTAAAGTTGTTTGCTGCTGCTTCATTTGCTGCTAAGCCTTTTGCTTTTGCAATAAATACAGCTGCTTGTGTTCTGGTAACGGTTTCTGATGGGCGGAAAGTACCATCTTCAAAGCCACTTGTTACGCCGCTGCCAACTGCTTTTGCTACATCAGCAAAAAACCAATCACTTTCTTTTACATCACTAAAATTTGTGCTTGTGCTAGATGTAAATGCTGTTGGAACTGCACTATTGAGTAATCTTACAAATTCTGCCCTTGTAATGGATTTGTCTGGCTTGAATGAGCCATCTTCATAGCCGCCAATTCTACCTTCGTTTTGCCATTTGGTAATGGTAAATTCTGCCCAGTGTCCAAAAACATCATTGGACGCTGCAAATACAGGCGCTGCGCTGCTTACTGCCATCGCTGTTGAAAGTAAAAATGCAACTGCTTGGTATCTTTTCATTTCTAAAATTCCTCCTCGTAATGAATAATCTGTATTGCCCTCTCTTGTTTTCCATAAAAATCTATATTATGTATCTTGTCCCAAAAGGTATACTTTTTGAGAAAGTTGTTTTTTCTTATTTTTTGTCATTTTTTAAAAAAATTTTTGGACATTTTCACCAATCTATGATATAGTGATTGTATGAAAATCTATAACATTTGTATTGTTTTTTAGATAAGGTATCATTTGTCAAAAAGTATACTTTTTGACAAAAAAATTTACTATTTACTATAATATATCTAAATTTTATCAAGGCTTTTTGTTAAAATTAACGAGTCTTTCCTCAAGCAAATTAGAAATTTTTTATTTATCTTTGCTGCTATAGCAGTATCATTTGGTAAAATAAACTAATTTAAAAGTGAAAAATAAAAAAGAACAAGAACTAGTATTTTTGTAGTTTTTGTTCTTTTTTATTATAAA
>CAMXTM010000271.1 GCA_947246775.1 uncultured Clostridium sp.
GTTATAGTCTGTGTATAGATTCTTGTTGTAACAGGGTGCTCTATATTGATTACCATAAACCACAATAATATTGCAATCACAAGAGAAAGCAGTTTCCAACCTATATCTTTCATTAGTTTTTCTTGTAATGTTTTCATTTCGTTTGCCTTCCTTTCCATAATACCAATTTTCTTTTGGTAGATTTTGTTGAACCAGAAAGCATTTTTCGTAAGGAATCTACTGTAACATCTCTATAAAGTGTTCCCCCTTGTGCCATAGAAATCGCACCTGTCTCTTCTGAAACGACAATCACATAGGCATCAGAAACTTCACTTGCTCCAATCGCTGCTCTATGTCTTGTTCCCAATTCCATACTAATATCATTACTTTCTGTTAAAGGCAAAAAACAAGTTGCTGCCGCTACTCTGTTATTTCTTATAATAACAGCACCATCATGAAGCGGTGTATTATGTTCAAATATATTAATCAAAAGCTGACTAGACACAATGGCATCAATGGGTATTCCTGTTCTTTCTAAATCTCCCAAAGGTACATCTTGTTCCAATAATATCAATGCACCCGTTTTTACTGCTCCCATTTTATCCGCTGCTTTTAATATTTCTTCAATCGTACGATTTGCTACCTTTTGGTCGTTTCCATCTGTATCTACTTTACCCAAATTGCTAAAAAAGAAAAATGCTTTTCCTTTTCCTAATTCTTCTAATGCTTTTCTTAATTCTGGCTGGAATACTACAATCACTGCAATAATACCTACAGAAATTGTATTTGACAATATCCACATAATTGTATTTAGATGTAACAATGCTGACACTGCTGCAAAAACAAATATCACTAGTATTCCCTTAAACAATGCCCACGCTCGTGTCTCTTTTATCCAAAATACTATTTTATAAATAAGATAGGCAACAATTAAAATATCCAACAGGTCAAATATCCCCACTGTCGGACGCATAAAATCTGTAATACCTAAATCGCCAAAAAAACTTCTTATCCATTCCATAAATGCTTTCACCCTATCCGACTATTTTTAAAATATATATTTTTATGCTCTATCAGTATATGAAATAGCACATATTAACATTCCTTTACCATTATACCATAAACAAAAAGAAATCAAAACATTTTGACAGCCAACTTTCAACTTTCTACGCTTTTGTTTAACCGTTCTATTATATCATAAAAAAATGCTCTACTGTTAATATTCCATCTATATTTTTGTATAAAAATGCTAAAAAATTTTTGAAAAACTTTTAAAAAATTTGAAACTATTACCTATTATATGATATAATAAGAAAAAAATATTAAATAGGTACAAGAAAGGTGGAAATTTCCATGGATTATCAAAGCATCATATTAAATACAAAATCTGTTAGAGAATACAAAAAAGAGGCTATTGACACAAAAAAATTAAAAACAATAAAAGACTATGCTCAAAGTTGTACAAAATTAGATGATACGATTGAAACAGATATTCGTATCCTAGCGAATGATACTTTTATTGCTTTAGACGGCATTGCTGGCTATCAAGGTCATATGATAGATGCTCCACATTATATTTTAATACTTTCTGAAAACAAACCTCATTATATTGAAAATGCTGGTTATATTGGTGAAAGTATGATTTTAAAAGCAACAGAAATTGGAGTGGATTCTTGCTGGATTACATTGGGCGATAGTCAAGCTATAAAAGAACGCTTAAATATTACTTCTGACAAAGAAGTCGTTGCTCTGATTGCATTAGGTTACAATGCAAATGCTCCTAAAAAAGCAAATGCTTCTATTATTGCAGATTACAAAATAGGATTAGATGAAATGGTTTATATTGACAAATGGGGAAATGGTGCAGATGCTTCTATATTAGAAGAAAGAGGTCTTTTAGATGCTTTCGCTTTTTCTAAATTTGCTCCATCTACTCTTAATAGACAACCTTGGCGTTTCCTTTTGACAGGAGGAAAAGCAATTCTTGCTGTTAGACAAGATGAACACACAAATACCTACGAGCAAAAAATAGATGCTGGTATTATTATGTTATTTTTCCAGCTTATTGTAAGCAGTACCTTATTTGACCTAAGATGGCACATGGAAACTCTGACAGACTCTTTAGAAATTCCGAAAGAATTTGAAATTGTTGGTTACTGTATGGTATAATAATAAAAAATAGAAACAAAATAAACACGAGAAAGGTGGAAATGATAATTATGAAAAAATATGAATGTGAAGTATGTGGTTATATTTATGACCCAGCAGTAGGTGACCCAGAACACAATATTCCAGCAGGTACTCCTTTTGATAAATTACCCGCTGACTGGGAATGCCCTCTTTGCAATGTTGGTACAGACCAATTTAAAGAAGTAGAATAATCAAAAAATAGCCTTCTATGTATTTCTCATAGAAGGCTATTCTTTTATTGTTATCCTCTTATATTAATATCAAAAGCAGCCTTTTTTAAAGAATGTCTTCTTTTTCTCTTTTCTTTTTGTTCTGCTTCCACTTGATACATATTTTTATTAGCACTTGCCAGCATCAATTTAATTCTATTTAATTGATTGACTTCACTTGCACCAGGGTCATAATCAATTGCAACAATATTAGAAAGTGGATATTTTCTCCTCAATTCTTTTATAACACCTTTTCCTACTACATGATTTGGCAGGCAGCCAAATGGCTGTGTACAAACAATATTATTGACCCCTGAGCGTATTAACTCCAACATCTCTGCTGTCAAAAACCAACCCTCACCTGTTTGGTTACAAAGGGATACAATAGATTCTGCATATTTTCCCAATGCTCTAATATTATCTGGTGCATGAAATCTTTTGCTATCTGCCAATGCTTTTATCATAGGGCTTTGATAGTGTTCTATCACTTCTATTGCAATATCATTAACCAGTTTCTTTTTAAAGGAAGTACCCAAATATTTTCTTTGCTGTGAAGCATTATAACAACTATACAATCCAAAACCAAGCAAATCAGGTACAACTGCTTCTGCTCCCTCTGCCTCCAATAATCCTACAATGTCATTATTTGCTGTAGGGTGGAATTTAACAAGTATTTCCCCTACTACACCAACTTTTGGCTTTACTTCATCAGTGATTTCTAAATTATCAAAATCATAGATAATTTCTTCTATATTTTTATAATATGTTTTCCAATTCCCTTTTGTAACATCTTTTTTTACTTTTTCATTCCATTTTTCATACAGTGCATTTGCAGAATCTTTAAATTTTTCATAAGGACGCACTCTATAGAGTACCCTCATAAACAAATCACCATATACAAAGCCTTGCAACATTTTATGTACTAACTTTAATGATAACTTAAAACCTGGATTTTTTTCTAATCCTCCTGCACTAATTGAAATCACTGGTACATGAGCCATATCAGCATTTTCCAATGCCTTTCTTATAAAATTGATATAGTTTGTAGCACGACAGCCACCACCTGTTTGAGAAATCAAAACTGCTGTTTTATCTAAATCATATTTACCCGATTTTAAGCCATTGATAAGCTGACCTACTACAATCAAAGCTGGATAACACGCATCATTATTGACATACTTTAGCCCTGTATCAATAGCATTTTTATCCATAGCAGGCATTACATCTAACTGATAGCCA
>CAMXTM010000272.1 GCA_947246775.1 uncultured Clostridium sp.
ATTCATCTTGTTCTTTCAACCATTTTGGACGTTCTTTTTTTGCTTTTTTAATAATATCCATCAGTTGATTATAGCGCAAATCTACATTTTCATTTTCTCCATATATGTCGTAATAACTTTGCTTCCATTCCATACTATGCCTCTCCCATCATTATAAATTCTTATTATCATTTGTTTTTTCTATTATTTTACTATTTTACAGCACCATTTACAACACCATTTATAATTTGTTTTTGACAAACTACATAGAACAATAATATTGGTATCAATGCAAGGATATAAGATGCAAATGCTAAGTTATAATTTGTACCAAACTGTGTTTGGAAGTTCAACTGTGCCAATGGTAATGTATTTTTTCCTGTTCCAGACATAATAATGAGTGGTGTCATAACATCATTCCATGTACTCATTGCAGTCAATACAGCAACTGTTGCGTGCATTGGTTTCATCATTGGGAATATAATTGTCCAATAAATTTTCCATGTGCTTGCACCATCTACTCTTGCTGCTTCTTCAATAGCAATTGGAATGTTTGTTAAAAATCCTTTATACAACATGACATTTAATGGCATATAGAATACAACATAAGAAAGAATAACACCTAATCTATTTGCAATACCCATTTGTGCTGTCTGTTTTACTAAAGGCATCATCAAAATTGCAAATGGTACAAACATACCACTTACGATAAACATATAAATGATATTATATGCCTTGCTTTTTTTCATACTTCTTCCGATAGCATAACCAGCCATGCCATGTATTACAACAGCTAATACCACTGTAACAACTGTAATCAAAAGGCTGTTTCCTAAGGAATGCCAGAAGTCAGTTACTCTCATTGCTTCTCTAAAATTGTCCAAACTCCATTGTGCTGGCAATGACAATGCGCCTGAAATATCGTTTGTCATTTCAGATGGTTGTTTCATTGCAATAATAACAGCCATGTATAGTGGGAAGAATATGGTTAAGCAACCTAATATTAACAATATTGTAACTGGCCAGTTGACCGCTCTTGTTTGTTTATTACCTTTGCTCATCATAGTTGTTCCTCCTTTTTATTCATTACTGTCATTTGTACAACGGAAATTACTACAATTACTACGAAAAACAAAAATGCATTTGCGCTTTGGAAACCAAATTGTCCACCACTCATACCATTTTGGTATATCAAATAAGAGATAGACTCTGTACTTTGAGATGGACCACCTTTTGTCAAAGCCATAACTTGGTCAAATACCATTAAAAAGTTTTTCATAGAAAGCACCATGTTAATACCAAAGAAAGGTATAATCAATGGGAATGTTAAATCTTTGAATTTTCTCCAGCCAGTAACACCATCAATTGCACCTGCTTCATAAATATCCTCTGGCACTGTTTGCAAACCAGAAATATAAATGATAGTGTTCATAGCAATTGCTTGCCAACAACCTACTATAACGATAGCAATCCATGCTTTTGATACACTAGAAAGCATACTGCTGCTGATTGCTTCAATACCAAGTGACTGTCCTACTACTGGCAATACATATGTAAATATAAAACTAAAAATATAACCAACTACTAATCCGCCTAATACATTAGGTACAAAATAAATACCTCTTAATACACTTTTGCCTTTTATCTTACTATTCAGTCCCATAGCAATCACTAAGCTAATCACATTTGTTAATATTGTGCCAAGCAAAGCATACTTAAAGGTAAACCAATAAGATTTTGCTACACGTGCATCACCAAACAAGTCAACATAGTTTCTTAAACCTACCCACTCATAAGAACCATAGCCTTTAAAATTAGTAAAGCTGTAGATGAAGCCCTTTATCAATGGTAATGTGTTAAAACAAACAAATAAAGCTACTACTGGAATTGTAATCAATAAAAATGTACGTTCTCTATCTCTATCGCCTTTCATAACTTAATTCCCTCCTTCTGTTAACTTCTCGGGATGCTCAGCATAAAATTTCTGCACTTTTGCAATCAAATCTCTATTGTATCTTGCCCATTCATTATCAAATTTTGTTAAAAAGGTATCTGTAGCATTTTCACTTGTATCTACTAAATAAGTTTGTATCATCGCATCTACTGACATTTCAGCAGGATAATGGTGGTCTTGATAGTCTGCCATTTTATCATTTTCAATGTATGGTTTCATACTATTCAACATAGATGGAAGTTCAAAGTTTCCTTTTTTGCATGGTACTGCACTTTGGTCATCTAAATAAGTTTGAATGTTTTCATCTTCATACAAGAAATTAAGTACTTCATAGATTGCTTCTTTTTTGTCTTCATTTCCTGCCATAACAGACCATTGTAAGTCATTACCAGAGTTTAAAACATTATCTTCTTTGTTGTTGCTTGCTGGGAATACAAAAGAATCAATGTTAATATCTGGATTTACTGATTTAATTTGTGGCACAGCATAACTTCCGATAACATACATTACAGATTCTCCTCTTGCAAATGCAGTACAAGCATCATTGTAGCTGTATGCAAATGGATCTGGCTGTGCATATTTTAACAATGACTTTGTAATCTCTGCCACAGGACGATATGCTTCTGTAAAAGTTGCTAAACCAGCATTTACCTGTGCACAAATATCAGCATCTGCCACATCTACTGCAATCGCATTCCATGGTGCTAAACAAGTCCAAACATCTCTAAATCCAAAATAGAGTGGCTGTAATCCTGCTTTTTGTATATCCTCACATAACTTATAAAATTCATCTAATGTTTCTGGAACTTTCCAATTGTGTTCATCAAATATGTCTTTGTTGTACAATACACCTGCTGCATTTGCCATATAAGGAACAGCATAGACACCATCTAAAGGAATAAATTCTAACTGTTTGTCAATGGTCAAATAGGACTCTTTTATATCTGTTAAGCCCTCATAGTCTGAAATATCCATTAACATTTCAGCATCTAAAAAGTTAGAATAGTTAATATCGCCACCTATTCCAATAATATCTGGGTAATCCTCTCTGACAAATCTTGTTTTTAATATTGTCATTGCGTCGTTAGGAGAATCAATCACCAACTCAATATCATCGTGGGTTGCATTAAATTTTTCCTCCAAAGCTTCAAACGCCTTTACTGCCTCAGGTTTGTATTGCACAATTTCAACAACTGCCTTTCCAGATGTTGTTTCTGTGCTGCATCCTGATAGTAATGCAGTTGAAAACATCGCTCCTATAAGGAGAATACTGCCAACTGTTTTCATTCGTGATTTCATAAAAACTTCCTCCTCTCTTTTTTATACCATGCCTTTTTTGTTCAACTATGTTATTTTTCGCCCATAGTTTAACTATTTTTTGTCATTATAACATACCAATATGCTACCATTGAATAGCATCAAATAAGTGATTTTATGGCATATTGCTATTTTTCTAAAATTATATGCAGTTGATATGGCATTTTGGTATATTTTAATATATAATAATACTAATCACAAAATATATTGTAAATTTATCATCAAATTTACTCAATATATCTCATAAAAATGTAGCTGTACAGTGCAACTTTTTTATTTTATTACTTTATCTATTTTTGCCTATGACAAAAACCAAACAAAAGCCATAGTATAGAATCAACAAATTTTAAAACAAAAATTGCTTTA
>CAMXTM010000273.1 GCA_947246775.1 uncultured Clostridium sp.
CTAATATAACTATTTCAACAAGGGAGTGTGCTAGAGTTCGTGACAATATGGTAAATATCGCAGCTACTAAAATTTCAGCAGGTGTTAGCACTGGCATAGGAGGACATACAGAAGATATTGCATCAAAAGGAGATGACCAGTTTGAAATTTCTGATGGACGTTCTGTCAGTGAGGTTTATCAATCTCTCTTAAAAAATCATCTTCAACCAGTTATGAGTGATTATATTTATGTATAGAGATAGTGATTTTTTTAAAAATGTAGTTGCATTAACAAGTATAAAATTATGTAAACGTCCATATTTAGAACAGATAGAAAGAATTTGTAATTGTTATCCTAAAGCAATGATATTGCGGGAAAAAGATTTGTCCGAACAAGAATACAGTAAATTAGCAAAAAGTGTACTAAAAATTTGCAAACAACATCATATTTGTTGTATACTTCATACTTATATAGATGTTGCTATAAAAATGAATTGTACAAAAATTCATTTACCATTACCATTATTGCAAGAACATCAAGCTCAATTAAAAAGATTTAAAATAGTAGGAACTTCTGTACATAGTGTGGAAGAAGCTCAACTAGCAACAAAATTAGGCGCAAATTATATCATCGCTGGTCATATATATGAAACAGAATGTAAAAAGGGTGTCGCTCCAAGAGGTGTTACATTTTTAAAAGAAGTTTGTAACAGTACTTCATTACCTGTATATGCTATTGGGGGAATTAAACTAAATAAAGAACAAATTGATGAAGTAATGTATTATGGCGCAAAAGGTGCTTGTATCATGTCTAGTATGATGAGAATATAAAAAATAAAACTCAAGGCTGATTTTATCATTCTAGCTTTGGGTTTTTATTTTTTGTTTTGTTATTAAATATTTTATATTAGCTATTGACAAATATTATTAGTTGTTGTAAACTAAATTAAAGTTAGCAATAACTAATATAAATTATATAAAACTTATAAATATCATAAACAACTAATATAAATTATCATGAGAGGAGGCAGTTATGATGCCCTTAGTAATGGCAGAAGCTGGCGTAGTACAATCTATTAAAAAAATCAATGGAAAAGATGATACAAAACGATTTTTAAACAACTTAGGTTTTGTAGAGGGAAGTGAAATTACAATTATATCTCAAATACAAGGGAATGTAATTGTAAAAATAAAAGAAGCCCGTGTGGCAATTAGTAAATCTATGGCAAGTAGAATTATGGTTTAATGGGGAGGAAAATGCTTTGAAAACATTAAAGGAAGCGAAAATAGGAGAAACTGTCACTGTGTTAAAATTAACAGGAGATGGAGCTATAAAGAGAAGAATTATGGATATGGGTATTACAAAAGGTACAGAAGTGTTTATTAGAAAAGTAGCGCCTTTAGGTGACCCTGTAGAAGTAAAAGTAAGAGGTTATGAACTTTCATTACGAAAGGCAGATGCAGAAATGATTTTAATTGTATCATAAATGAGAAAGGGGAGTATATGGAAATGGCTATTAAAATAGCACTTGCAGGAAATCCAAACTGCGGGAAAACGACTATGTTTAATGACTTAACAGGTAGTTCACAATATGTAGGAAACTGGCCTGGTGTTACAGTAGAAAAAAAGGAAGGAAAACTAAAGGGACATAAAGATGTTTCAATCATTGATTTACCTGGTATTTATTCTTTTTCACCTTATACTTTGGAAGAAGTAGTAACAAGGGATTATATTATCAATGAGCATCCAGATGTCATATTAAATTTAGTTGATGCTTCTAATATTGAAAGAAATCTTTATTTGACAACACAGCTAATGGAAATGGGTATTCCAGTTGTAATTGCTATGAATATGATGGATATTGTAAAAAAACGTGGAGATGTTATCAATATTCAAGAGTTAAGTAAAGAAATTGGTTGTAAAATTGTAGAAACGTCTGCTTTAAAAGGGCAGGGTACTATGGAAGCAGCGCAGACAGCATTAGAAGTTGCACAAGAAAAAGTAAAAAGTACTGGAGAAGTATTTCAAACTAGCATTGAAAAAGCATTGCAAGAAATTGCAAAACTCATTGATAGTACAGTGCCAGAGCAACAATTGCGATGGTTTTGTATTAAACTATTTGAAAAAGACGAAAAAGTAATGCAAAAATTTCAATTTAGCAAAGACATGGAATCAAAATTGGAAAAAATTATTACTGATTGCGAAGAAAAATTAGATGATGATAGTGAAAGTATTATTACAAATGAAAGATACGAATACATAGGAAAACTAATTTCAAAATTTGTTAAAAAGAATAATACAACAAATATGTCAACTTCTGATAAAATTGACCGTATAGTAACAAACCGATTTTTTGCATTGCCTTTTTTTGCAATTGTAATGTGGTTAGTATATTATATTTCTGTTTCTACAGTAGGAACAATCGCAACAGACTGGACAAATGATATACTTGTTGGTGAAATGATACAAGGAAATGTTGCAACATTTTTAGAAAATGTAGGTACAGCAGAATGGTTGCAAAGTTTAATTGTTGATGGTATTATAGGTGGTGTAGGAGCAGTTATAGGATTTCTGCCTCAAATGCTTGTATTATTTTTCTTCCTTTCCATATTGGAAGATTGCGGATATATGGCACGTATTGCGTTTATCATGGACAGAATTTTCAGAAAATTTGGTTTATCAGGAAAATCATTTATACCAATGTTAATTGGTACAGGTTGTGGTGTTCCTGGAGTTATGGCTTCCAGAACTATCGAAAATGAAAAAGATAGAAAAATGACAATTATGACAACAACATTTATTCCTTGTGGAGCAAAATTGCCAATTATTGCATTGATTGCAGGTGCTTTATTTCCTGAGAGTTCTTGGGTTGGTCCATCAGCTTATTTTATAGGAATCGGAGCAATTATTTTTTCTGGTGTTTTGTTAAAAAAGACAACATTATTTGCAGGTGACCCAGCACCTTTTGTTATGGAATTGCCACCTTATCATATACCAAGTCCAAAAGGTGTGTTAATTCATATGTGGGATAGAGGAAAATCATTTGTTAAAAAAGCAGGTACCATTATATTTGTTGCTTGTGCGATTATTTGGTTCTTGCAGTCCTTTAACTGGTCTTTAGAAATGGTAGATGCAAGCGAATCTATATTAGCATCACTTGGTAATATCATTGCACCTATCTTTGCACCTTTAGGTTGGGGAGATTGGAAAGCAGCAGTAGCAGCCATTACAGGTTTAGTAGCAAAAGAAAATGTTGTTGGTACATTTGGAGTATTATATGGCATGGAAGAAGTAGCAGAAGATGGTGTAGAAATCTGGACAAATTTACAAGTTGCTTTTACGCAAGTATCAGCTTATTCTTTCTTAGCATTTAACTTATTATGCGCACCTTGCTTTGCAGCAATTGGAGCAATTAAAAGAGAAATGGGCAACTGGAAATGGACATTGATTGCAGTTGGCTATCAAACGATATTAGCATATATTGTATCATTGTTAATCAATACAATTGGTAGTGCAGTATTTTATGGAGCAAGCCCAGTGCCAGCGGTTATTACAGTTATATTGGTAGTTGCTATTATTGTAATGATTTGTATGAGTTCTAATAAAAGAGGAAGTACGATTC
>CAMXTM010000274.1 GCA_947246775.1 uncultured Clostridium sp.
AGAATATAATTTGTTAAGATATGGTTTGCTTCTTGTGTTGTCTGGGGCAATTGGCAATGTCATTGATAGAGCGTTAAGAGGATATGTTGTAGATTTTTTAGAAGTAACATTTATAAAATGGCCTGTATTTAATATGGCAGATATTTATGTTGTAGTAGGGGCTTGTTTTATATTGTTTTTAAGTCTTTTTGTGATAAAAGAAGATGAAAAAAAGGAAGTATAATAAGGAGAAAAAATGGAAGTTTTAACATGGATAGCGGAGCAGGAGGATAAAGGCAAAAGGATTGATGTATTTACGGCAGAGGAAATAGAATATTTAGAAAAAACAGTTTCTCGTAGTAGAATACAAAAATTGGCTGAGCAGCAATATTTAAAAGTAAATGGTAAAAATGTAAAATCAAATTATAAATTAAGAGAAAAAGACCTTATAGAGTTGACGATACCAGATGTAGAACCAGTAAAAATATTGCCAGAAGACATTCCCCTTGACATATTGTATGAAGATAAAGATGTGATTGTAGTAAATAAGCCACAAGGAATGGTTGTACACCCTGCGGCAGGGCATATGACAGGAACGCTTGTCAATGCACTATTGTATCATTGCAAAGGAGAGCTTTCTGGCATCAATGGAGAGCAAAGACCAGGTATTGTGCATAGAATTGATAAAGATACATCAGGTGTGCTTATGGTAGCAAAAAATGATAAAGCGCACCAATGTCTTGCATTGCAGTTGGCAGAGCATAGTATTACAAGGAAATATCATGCAATTGTTTTTAATGGCATAAAGCAGGAGCAAGGCACGATTGATAAACCGATAGGACGAAATCCACAAGATAGAAAAAAAATGGCTATTACAGAAAAAAATAGTCGTCATGCTGTAACACATTATAAGGTATTAGAAAGATTAGGAAATTATACTTATATTGAGGCACAGCTAGAAACAGGGCGAACGCATCAAATAAGAGTACATATGACATCTATAGGTCACCCTCTTTTGGGGGACATAGTGTATGGGACAAAAAAACAACCTTTTTCATTGCAGGGACAAGCACTCCATGCAAAAGTGCTTGGATTTGTACACCCTACTACAAAAGAGTATATGGAATTTGAGGCACCATTGCCAGAATATTTTTTAAAATTGATAGAGAAATTAAAAGTGCGTATGTAATTGTAAAATATTGTACTTCTGATAGATAGGAGGGAATTGTGTGGTTTTTAAAAAGAAAGATTTTTTTGGCATGAGAGATTTAACAGCGGAAGAAATAAGATATATATTGAGTACAGCAGAGACCATGAAATATATATTAAACCAAAAAAATAAAAAGTCACCTCATTTACAGGGAAAATCTGTTATTATATTGTTTTATGAACCAAGTGCAAGAGCAAAATTATCTTATGAAATGGCAGCACAGCATTTAAGTGCAAATGTAGTAGACATGACAATGGCAACAAATGTTTACCAAGAAAAATTGCAAGACATGGGACAATTAGTTGACCAAACAGGGGCGGATTTTATTATTTTGCGTCACCCTATGGCGGGAGCAGCAAGATTATTAGCAAAAAATGTAAGTGCATCTGTTATCAATGCTGGCGATGGATTCAATGAAAATCCTGGACAATCTTTATTGGATTTGATGACAATAAAAGAGCAAAAAGGAGATTTTAAAGGGCTGCGTGTTGCCATTATAGGTGATTTGATACATAGCCGAGTTTGTAAAAGCAATATATGGGCATTAACAAAATTAGGAGTAGATGTTTGTGTGTCAGGTCCGCCTACACTTGTGCCATCAGATATTGAAAAATTTGGTGTAGATGTTTATTATGATGCCAGAAAGGCAGTAGCAGGGGCAGATGTCATATTGACAAGTAGAATGAAAACAGAAACAAAAAATAAAAATTTAGTACCATCTTTGACAGAATATAAACATTTTTTTAGAGTAGATGAAAATTTATTGCGCTATGCCAAACCAGATACGATTATCATGCACCCTGGACCAATCCAAAGAGGGATAGAAATTTCTGCTGATGTAATAGATAGTAAAAGATGTATTATCAATGACCAAATAGCCAATAGCGTTGCGGTACGTATGGCTATGCTGTATATATTGTCACAGATAGGAGGGGGACTGCGATGAAAAGCATTGTAAAAAATGGGCGTATTATCGGAAAAGATTTTAATAGTCATAAACGTCTTGATATTTATATGGAAAACGGAGTCATATGTAAAATTGGCGAAAATTTGGAAGAAAACGAAGCAGAAATATTAGATGCAGATGGAAAATATATATTGCCTGGTTTTATTGATATGCATTGCAGCGTATGTGACCCAGGGTATGAATATATAGAGGATATTGAAACAGCATCTTGTAGTGCAGCAAGGGGCGGATTTACCAGTATTACTTGTGAACCGAATACAAACCCAGCGATTGATAATAAAACGGTAGTAGAATATATTGTTTCAAAGAGTAAGGAATATTCCCTTGTCAATATATTTCCCTATGGTAGTATGTCAGTAGGTTGTTTAGGGGAACATATGGCAGAAATTGGAGAAATGCACGAAGCGGGTATTGTAGGGATTGCCGATGGTGGGCGTTCTATTATGAATGCATCATTTTTGGCAAATGTATTTCGTTATTCTAAAATGTTTGATATGCCTGTGCTGACTCATTGTGCAGACGAAAACCTTGCAGGTAAGGGTGTTATGAATGAGGGCTATATGTCCTCTAGTTTAGGACTTTTGGGTATTCCTAGAGAAGCAGAAGAAGTAATTGTAGCAAGAAATATTATATTAGCGGAGGGCATGGGAGCAAAATTACATATTGCAAATGTGACAACAAAAGGTTCTGTGCAGTTAATTAGAGAAGCAAAAAAGAGAGGTACACGGATTACTTGTGAAACAAGCCCACATTATTTTTTGTTGACAGAAGAAGCAGTAGAAAACTATAACACCCTAGCAAAAGTAAAGCCACCGCTTCGGACAAAGGAAGATGTCAAGGCAATTATTGAGGGCATACTAGATGGAACGATTGACGTTATTACCTCAGGACATAGCCCAACAAAATTGACAGATAAAAATAAAGAATTTGACAATGCGGACTAT
Organism: uncultured Clostridium sp.; assembly: GCA_947246775.1. Taxonomy (GTDB): domain Bacteria; phylum Bacillota; class Clostridia; order Lachnospirales; family Anaerotignaceae; genus Coprocola. The sequence goes on from CAMXTM010000274.1 coordinate 3,101, forward strand.
GGCATATCTGCTTTTGAAACAGCGTTTGCGCTGAGCTATACAAAATTAGTAGTGCAACAAAAAGTGCCATTGAGTAAATTAGTAGAATTGCTTTCTACAAAACCTGCAAAAATATTAGGATTAAATCAAAAAGGAAGGATTGCAGAGGGAATGGACGGGGATTTGGTTATCGTAGATTTAGATAAAAGTTATTGTATCAATCCTGAAAAGTTTGTTTCTAAGGCAAAATTTTCGCCATTTGCAGGAAAAGAGGTAAAAGGCAAAGTAATATGTACCATTGTAGGTGGTAGGATATTGACATAAGTTCTAACTCGGAGAGGTGTAAAATGTATTTAAAACAATTAAATATACATGGTTTTAAATCTTTTTCTGATAAAGTAAAATTAGAATTTAATAAAGGAATTACGGCAGTAGTAGGACCTAATGGAAGTGGAAAAAGTAATGTGTCTGACGCAGTACGCTGGGTATTGGGAGAGCAA
>CAMXTM010000275.1 GCA_947246775.1 uncultured Clostridium sp.
CCCTGATCAGAACCCCGACCAGAACCCTGACCAGAACCCTGACCAGAACCCTGACTCAAACCCAAATGCATAATCTTTTTTAAGCAATCAAAGGTTTTCCTTAGATTTTAAAACAAAAAAGAACAAGAAATTTCATTTTTCTTGTTCTTTTTTTATTTTACTTTATTTACTTTATTTTTTTGCTCTACTATCACAGACTTAATCACCTTTTACTATCTTTATAATTGCTTTTGCGACGATTTCTGCCTCCTGTTCCGTATTATAAGCCCCAAAAGAAATGCGAATCGTTCCTTTAGCATAGTCTTATGGTACGCCAATCGCACGAATTACATGACTAATTTGTGTATTTCCAGAATTGCAAGCAGAGCCAGTCGAAATACAAATCCCCTGCATATCCAGCCTATGCAGTAACATTTCTCCCTCCGCATTTTTGATAGACAAGTTCATATTACCCGCTACGATTTCCTTGCCACCATTTCGTATAAAATCAATTTCTGAAAGCGTATTTAAAAAAATCTTTTCCATTTTTTGTAGTTTTTTAGTATTTTTTTCGATTTGCTTGCAATATTTTTGAAAAGCTACTGCCATCGCAACAATAGAAGCAATATTTTCTGTTCCTGCACGCAGTCCAAATTCTTGCGCTCCACCATCTGCATAAGAATGTAACGGAATCCCTCTTTTTTTATAAAGAAATCCAATCCCTTTTGGTGCATGAAATTTATGCCCAGAAGCAGAAAGCATATCTACTCCTAAATCTTGTACATCAATTGGCATATGCGCAGCCGCTTGTACTGCATCGGTGTGAAATATTGCATGATGTTTATGTGCAATTTTGCAAAGCTGTTTTATTGGTTGTATTGTTCCAATTTCATTATTGACCATCATAATAGATACTAATTTCGTATCATTTGTAATACAAGAAGAAAGTGTTTCTGGCTGTACTACGCCATCAGAGTTTACGGGAATATATTTGACTGCATAACCAAGTCGTTCTATTGTATTACAAGTATGTAATACTGCATGATGTTCTATGTTAGAAGTAATCGTTGTTCGATTGTCCCCATATTCTAACATTCCCTTAATTGCCCAATTGTCGCTCTCTGTTCCTCCAGAAGTAAAAAAAATTTCTTCTGGTGAAGCGTTAATACATTCTGCAATCATTTCTCTTGCCTCTTTTAGCGCTTTTTTAGCAGGGCGAGAAAAAGAATAAACTTGGGAAGCATTTCCATAATTTTCCAAAAGATATGGTTTCATCGCCTCATAAGCATCAATATCCAATTTTGTAGTAGCAGCATTATCTGCATAAATCATAGTATCACCTTTATTCAAATAGTTTGCACCCATCTTCTTTAAATTCTTCTATTTTTTCTAGCAATTCTTCTACTGTAGTATTTAGATAACCTGCAAGGCAATCCATACAGTAAAAATGGGTAATATCTGTTCCTAGCAGTTTTTTGTTAATGCCTATTGTATTTTTATCTAAATTTTTTTTATAACAAGCAACACATTCCATTTTAAAGCTCCTTAATGGTAAATTCTGGCACATCTTTTCCTTTAAATTCTTTATCTAATATGCCAAGCTGCATTTTAATAATATTTCTCATTTTGCAAGCAGGGCGCAAACAATATTTCATAAACTCTCTACTTGTAATGTCTGTTGGTTTTCTAACATTTGGGAAAAGTAATTTTAAATAAGCAGTCGTAATTCTTTTGATTGCTTCTGTATCACGAGTATCTGCTCTTTCTGGCACTTCTACCAGCTCATCTACAATAGAACGATAACTTGCGTCTTCATGCAGCAAATGCAATATAGAACTAAAATATTCAGAATTTAATGCCCAGCCACATATTTTTAAATCGTCATTCATACGGGGAATTTCCCAACCTTTTATAAAACCATGTATTCTATCAACTAACGCACTTTCTCGAAACAAAGAAGGCAATTCTGAAAACATATCAGCGTATTCGTCCATATTATCTTGGTCAATATTTCCTAAAAATACAATACCTGCATCAGATTTTCCCTCATATCCTCCAAAATTAAAAGAACCATATTCCATATAGCCCTGCATAATAGAACGCATTTCATTGACATCACCAAAATTTACTAATTTTACTTCGTCAATCGTAACAAAATCATTTCCTACAATAAATCCTGGCACTCGTCTGACTGCATCAAAAAACATTTTTGCACGAGTTACTTTGCCACCATCAACCAAAATACCATAACGGCTTACGTGTCCAAACAAATAAGATTTTCCTGTTCCCTTTGGAGCAAGCTCAATTAAATTTAATCTTTTTTCTACAAATGGCAAAAGACGTGTTAACATAGCACGTTTTTGGTATTCATCTTCATAACCGCTGGCGTTATAATCAATTGCACCAAGCAATACATCAAGCCATTCCTCAATCGTAAATTCAGAACGGGCATCTTTATAATATTCTAGGTCTATATCATAAGGGCAAAAATCTGTAAAACCAACCAGTTTTATTTTTCCAGGTACTTTAGGAATAGCATCATTATCAGGGGGACGATAACCAAGTTCCACAATTCCCCAAGATTCTCTACCATTTACTAAATCTTGCTTACATTTTTCCCATGCTTTTTCTTCAATGATGGTTTCTTTGCTTGTTAAGCCAAAATCGGGTAATGAAAATCGAATTTCTTTTGTTTTAATATCAATATCTACACCAACTTTTGTTAGCATTTTAACATATTCATTTTCTACAATAATACGGTTTTTAATGCTCACCCATTCCTCTTTTTTGGGTAAATAGGTATGAACAAAATCAGAAACTTCTTCAATATCAAATTCTCCATTTTCATCTTGAAACTTTTTTAGTAACCAGTCTCTTAAAAAAGAGGGCAAACCAAGTGAAGAAAAGAAATTGCTCTTTTTTAAGTCCTTGTATACTACCATTTCATCAAAACATTCTCTTAATTTTTCTATCATAATACCCCTTCTTTTATAGTAAATCTTTTTCGCTGACTCCCTCTTTTTTTACAGAAAATGCTAATTTTGAGGCAATTAAATTATTATTTGAATAAATATCTAATGTATACTTTCCTGCCTTTTTGACATCAGGCATACTAACCGTAAACATTTGATTGTCTTCTGTTACTGTATCATAATATTGCTCACGGAAATTATGAATAGTATCACTTTTTACGCAAATAGACACATTTTTTAATTTTGTTTTAGAAAATAATTGTATTTCTGCTTTCTTTTTGTAACTTACAGTAATTGGAAGTGGTGTACAAATTTCAATTTCTATTTTTTCCTTTATCGCAGTCAGTTCAATAATCGGAACGGTAACTTCTTCTAAGGTTGCACCACCATGTACTTCTACATTTGCCTGTCTACCACCCTTAAAACGGTCATAATTTGCAAGTACCCAAAAATCATTTTCTAATGTCGCATATTCAAATTGTAAATCAATTTCATTAGCAGGGCAACATCTTCCAGAGTGTTGTCCCTTTGATGCCATTTCCCATTGACACTCTGATTCCTGTATGACTGCCAAACGGCTAGAGCCATGGTCAGAAATAAGATATGCTTTTTCAA